>JBBSOP010000275.1:0-6939 GCA_038259655.1 Chroococcales cyanobacterium | reverse complement strand
TATGTTCCACCTGGCGTGGTTTTGATTAGATCGACTATTGAACCCAACCGCCAAAAATATATCCGCCAAGTTATGAGTGACTTTCCTGCCGTTTTGGCTCAAGAAGTAGGGTACATACCCAATGGGCAAGTACCGGATTATAAATACATGATGGATGTAGTGGAACGGGTAAAACTAATTACTCCTCAATTGGACAACAAGCCTGTTCGTTTATTTTGAAATGGGTATCCCTTCTCTACGAGAGGCTGCGCTCAGGGCAAATGGGCATGGGGCATGGGGCATGGGGCATTAGTTATTATTGTCCCCTTGTCCCCTTGTCCCCTTGTCTCCTTGTCTCCTTGTCCCCTGCTCCCTAGCCCCTAGCCCCTAATTTCTACGCTTCATCTAGTGCGGCAATTCCAGGTAGTACTTTACCTTCTAGTAACTCCAAGCTAGCGCCGCCGCCGGTGGAGATGTGGCTCATTTGATCGGCTAAACCGACTTTTTCTACAGCCGCTACTGAGTCGCCACCACCGATAATTGTGGTTGTGCCAGTTTTGCTAATTTCAGCTAAAGTATGAGCGATCGCTTCTGTACCCACTGCAAATTTATCAAACTCAAACACACCCATAGGCCCATTCCAAATCACTGTCTTACAATCAGCCAACGCTTCTTGAAAAACTTTCACAGAATCAGGGCCAATATCCAAACCCATCCAACCATCAGGGATGCTTTCAATGCTAACGGTTTGAGAGTTAGCATCTGGGGCAAAGTTATCTGCCACTACCACATCTGTAGGAAGCAATAAAGCAACACCACGTTCTTTAGCTTTAGCTTCTAAAGACTTGGCTAATTCTAGTTTGTCTTCTTCTACCAAAGACTTACCAACATTCAAACCACGGGCTTTGTAAAAGGTGAAAATCATCCCACCGCCGATGATGAGTTTGTCGCACTTTTCTAGTAGTGTTTCAATCACACCAATTTTACTAGAGACTTTGGAACCGCCGATAATTGCTGCTAAAGGAGGCTGGGGATTTTCGATCGCGTTTTGCAAATACTCCAATTCCTTCTCAACCAAATATCCAGCCACAGAAGGACGTAAGAATTTAGTCACACCCTCAGTAGAAGCATGGGCGCGGTGTGCAGTACCGAACGCGTCATTAACATAAAAATCAGCATTGGCTGCCAATTTTTTGGCAAATTCAGGATCGTTTTTCTCTTCTTCTTTGTAAAAGCGGACATTTTCTAGTAACAGCACTTGGCCATTTTGCAAAGCCCCCACTTTGGCAGCAACCTCATCGCCAATGCAATCATCAGTTTTAATGACTTCTTGCCCCAACAACTCAGAAAGACGTTTAGCAACCGGGGTCAGGCGTAATTTGTCATCCACACCCTTGGGACGACCAAAATGGCTTGCTAAAATGACCTTAGCTCCCTTCTGCACTAAATCTTGGATAGTTGGCAAAGCGGCACGAATCCGAGTATCGTCTGTGATCTTGCCTTGGTCATCCACAGGCACGTTAAAGTCAGCCCGGACTAGGGCGCGTTTACCAGAAACATCGCTTGCAGATAAATTTGCTAAAGTTTTTTTGGACACAGATAGACCCTCCTGATTGCCTTTTTGTTATTGTTTTGAAAGTATAACTATCCAGATTTTACCGGAGTCAGGGGTGTCTAGGTGAGAGAGATGTTCAAAACAGTACTATTTCCAATCGATCAAAGCCGAGAAGCGCGGGAAGCTGCTGAGGTAGTTGCCAATATTGTGCAGAAGTACAACAGTCGCTTGGTGCTGCTATCTGTAGTAGAAGAACCCTCCCCAGAAGCACCTGGCGCAGATCCAATGGTGTCACCAGAGGTAGTTGCCAAGCTGCTGGAAAATGCCCGAACTTTATTTTCTCAGCAAAATATCCAAGCTGAGATTTTAGAAAAGCAAGGTAAACCAGCCTTTACTATCTGCGATGTTGCCGACGAAGTCGGGGCTGATTTAATTATTATGGGTTGTCGGGGGCTAGGTTTGACTGAAGAAGGCGCTACTGATAGCGTTACTACTCGCGTGATTAATCTTTCCCCTTGTCCAGTATTGATTGTGCCGTGAAAGGCAAATTTTGCTGACCTGACTTGAAAAAGTTTTGTGTCTTTGTGCCTTAGTGGTTCAAGATTTTTTACCACTAAGGCACAAAGACACAAAGAGAAAAAGAATTTTCATGACGGCTACTTAGTTCTTACCTTTTGCCTCCTGAATTTTTTAAAACTTGACGACAACTTTGCCGCAATTTTTACCCGTTAGGAGGTATTCGACAGCAGTAGGAATAGATTCTAATCCGTGAAAGTGGGTTGGATCAACGGCAACTTTAAGTTTGTCAGTGTAGAACAAATTCAACAAGCGATCGCGTGCCTCTTTCATATATTCTTGATAATGTGGCATCAGAAAACCTCGCACTGATGCAGCTTTCCACATGAGTTGATCATAAATTCGAGGTTGCGTTATTTGTTCTAGATTTTGGGCATATTCGGAAATGTGACCAATAGTTACTAAACGTCCACGAATCGCTAAATTATCTAAACAGGTGTCAAATACTTGTTTACCTACACACTCAAAAATTAAATTAATTCCTTTGGGATACTCTTGCTGTAAGACTTCATGGAGATTTTCTGTGCGATAGTTGATAATGCGATCGCACCCCAATTCTTCTAATAATTGCATCTTTGCTGTGGTGCTACAAGTCCCGATCAGATGATTCCCGGCTAACTTTGCCAATTGCACCGCAATATGACCAGTTCCCCCAGCTGCGGCTGTTACTAAAACCACTTCATTACTTTTCATCTCCCCGACTTGTTCGAGTGCGACTAAAGCTGATACACCTGTAGGCATGAGTGTAAGCAACTCTGGTGTTGCTTCTGGTACTTTAAATGCTAAATTTGCATCGATAACTTGATATTCTCGATAACCACCACCACGCGCTGTAGTTATGACAGCATCACCGATTTGGAAATCTTGAACATTGTCACCTATAGCAATAACTTTGCCTATTGCTTCTACGCCCAAATCAAAGGGAGGAGTTAAATTAATGTATGGAACCTCACCACGACAAAGTAAGGTATCAAAGCCGCCGTTAATGCCAGCAAATTTGTTTTGAATTAAAAGTTGTTTGGCAGTAAGTTGAGGAATAGGAATTTCGACAATTTCAACGGCAGATTTAAAATTTTGGCTAAGTTGTTTTGCTACTAATTTTTTATAGGTTTTTGCATTCATTTCCAAATCCTAGATTTACCTCTAACGTCCCAACATAATCATCAAATAGGACGCTCCCAAGGTTCGCTGTACTGTCGATAACCAACTCGCTTGAACGCAGAAATCATCCGCACGTTACTTATAGCGGTATCACAAAATATTCGCCAAACTCTTATATCTTGTAATATACGTGTACCTTGTGACAAAAGATCGCTTGCAAAACCAAGCCCTCGATACTCTGGTAAAACTCCGATGTCGTAGATTGTTCCTTCTTCTTTGCCCTCTTTGGCGCATTCTTCAAAGATAACCGGAAGCACAAACCCTACAATGTCCCCATTTTCGTTAATTCCAAACTGCCACCAGTCATCTTGATATGAGAAGCCATCATTGGCTGAATTTAAAAGTTTCTCAGCAGCCTCATCAGGCTCATACTCGGAAACTTGTTTCTGATGACTTGCATCCATTGATGAAGCGATTACACGCGCAACGACTTTTATTAATGAATTATCGTGCATTGTGTTGACTGGCTTAAAAGTCAACCGCTGTGGAACTTCAATTAATGGTTTAGGTTCTTCCCAAACAAAAGGCACTTTTAGATAAGTTTGCTGACTCATAAGCAATATCAACAAAAATTTATTTTTTAGATAACTGCGATCGCAATATTTTTCTATAGAGTAAAAGTGAGAAAGACAAAACGATCGCAGTAATGGAATTGAGACTAAATATTAGTTAAATCTTGCCGCAAACTTTGCCCAACATAAAACTTAAGTAATGCTTCAAGTGACATATCTCGATTAGCTGCGACTTTTTTGAGTGATTCTAATGTGTCTATTGGTATCTTAATTGGTACTGTTTTTGTGACACGAGATTTTAAATGTAGTTCGAGTTCTTTATCAGGCTTGTTCATATAGGCTATTTTCATCTATCTGGTAAATTTACAAACACCTGCTCAACTAACTCCTTAGTTTTATCTTCCAAACATTGCCAATCTACCTCACCTAGTTCATCAAATAAACTAGTATCAATAGTAACTACATCATTCTCTGGGTTATAATTAATAAAACATACTTCGTAACAAAGTTCCCACAAATCGATACTTACGTGTTGCCCTTGACGTTGCAAAACCAGATGATATCCTGGATGGGGCATTGGTAGACTAGCAAGAGTTTCTCTAATGGCATCAGCCTGTTCTAATGTTGCAGTTTCCATCTCTTGCAATAGTTGAGTTACCAACGCTTTGATTTCATCAGTGGTGTTAGCTGGCCAAATCATTACGTCTTGGTAAGTTCCTTTCCAAGCAGATGTATCAACATGCTTGCGGAGATTATCGATAACGCGAATGAAAGCGGGTTGCATGAGAAGTTCGGCCTGCTGCCATGCAACTGGGTTTGTTATTCTAGGTGGCATTGGTACTAAACAAAGGCACTAAAAAGTAAAATTAACAGTCTGTGTTTATTAAAAAGCTGTGTTTTTAATCTAAATCTTTTCTCAAGATAGCGGATTTCATTGAAGAAAATTTGGAGATATTTATTACCAGCTAAAAAATTAGGTAATAACTCTGGGGAGAGAATATGATCGGCAAGCTATTAGACCATCGTTACCAGGTAATTAGAGTCCTTGCCACAGGAGGATTTGGTCAAACTTACATTGCCCAAGATACTAGGCGGCCAGGTAATCCTATGTGTGTGGTCAAGCACCTCAAGCCTACAAGTTCTGACCCCAGAGTGTTTGAAACTGCCAAGCGTCTATTCAACAGCGAAGCTGAAACTTTAGAACAACTAGGCAACCATGACCAAATTCCCAGACTATTGGCTTATTTTGACGAAAATCAAGAATTTTATTTAGTTCAAGAATATATCGAAGGACATACTTTAACTGAAGAACTGACACTTGGTCAGCAGTGGAATGAAAGCCAAGTCATGCAACTGTTGCAAGAAGTTCTGGAGATTTTAGAATTTGTTCATCGTCAAGGTGTGATTCACCGCGACATCAAGCCAGATAACATTATTCGTCGCGTCTCTGATAATAAATTAGTTTTAGTAGATTTTGGAGCAGTTAAACAATTACGTTCACCCCTGGTTACAGTTGGCGGACAACCCACTGCTACAGTAGCCATTGGCACTCCTGGCTATATGCCTACAGAACAAGGGCAAGGTAAACCCCGTCCTAACAGTGATATTTACTCCCTTGGCATTATTGCTATTCAAGCACTTACAGGAGTATCGGCAGCTCAATTGCAAGAAAATCCTGAAACAGGGGAAATTCTCTGGCAACATTTAACCCATGTGAATTATCGATTGGCAGCAGTGTTGACTAAGATGGTGCGTTATCACTTCAAAGACCGCTATCAAAATGCAACAGAAGCATTGCAAGCATGTATAAACGTTACCAATCCTGTGTTGAGCGCCTCTACACCTCAAGAATCTCCTAACAATCACAACTATCAATCAAGCACATCGTTATCCCAAACGTCTCGACAACAAACTGTTGCAGTTGCGCCAGGAAATCATGGAAGTATCAAACCTGCTCGTCAAAACTCTACTAGACCTGATCCGTGGCCGTTGTTAATTGGCATATTATTGGCGGGTGGTGCGGCGGCTTTGGCAGCAAATGTATTTCCAAGTATCAAAAATCTTGCTACTAGTTTCACAGGCAGTGATAACGCCTCAGCAAATAAGTGTTTAGCTGTTGTTGAAGGTAATTCCAATATCCGTTCTGAACCTAGCGCGATCAATTCTGACAATATAGTTAAAACTGTTGGTGATAACACCAAATTTGAGGTGACTGGTCAACAAACAGAACTGGGATGGATAGAAGTTAAACTTAACTCTGGTCGTTTAGCTTGGGCGCACAAGGGAGTAATTAACAATAATGAACAATGGATGTCTTGCTTACGCGATCAAGGGATTGCAACTAAGATAATAGATGATAGTAGCTTGATTGCGGCTCGACCAATTCCCCAGCCTAAACCAAAACCTAGAAATATAGTAGTAACTCCAGCGCCGGAACCATTAGATACACCAACGCCCGATGCTGAAACGCCAGAAGAATCGCAGCCTAATGAAAGTAGTGTCAAGATTGTAGAAAAAGCCAGAAAGAAGTATAATTCAGGAGATTTAATCGGAGCGATCGCCATACTAAGATCGGTTCCTGCAAGTGCTTCTTCTGAAATTCAAGAAACACGCAAAATGATTGCCCAATGGCAACAAGAATGGTCTAAAGCAGATGCTCTATTTAATGATATTAATCAAGCAATAGACGATGGTAAATGGGACAAAGTTTTAGATTATAAAAACCATCCCGAAAAGTTGCCTGATAGTCAATATTGGAGAAAAAAAATAGAACCCTTATTTAAACAAGCTGCTAAAAATGCAGATAAGAAAGCACTTTCAAATAAAGATCAGCCAGAAAATCAAAATAATTCTCAACAAGATTTTATCGATAGTAACCAAGCAGATGCTAAAGATGAATAAAACCGCAGAGGCGCAGAGTACACAGAGAGAAGTCTGAGTAGCGGCTACCCTGCGGGAACGCCAAAGGCGAACCGCCAAACGGAACTTCGGTGGAATAAAAGTTTGAGAGATATTTTTGTGTAATATCATGTCCGGCTTATTAGTTATGAATCCCGCATCTGTGCAAAAACCTGAAAACTCTTTCTCCCCCTGCTCCCTGCTCCCTGCCCCCTGCGGTCTTAATGATAAGTCTTTACCCAAACACGATATAAGTCC
>JBBSOP010000274.1:0-6946 GCA_038259655.1 Chroococcales cyanobacterium | reverse complement strand
TTAAATACGTATGTACTACTGGCTAGCGATCGCACTGTGCCAGTTGCGTAAGTCCTGAATCTATCAATATTCTCTTTTTCTAACTTAGTAAAAATTCAGAGCTTTTACAGATTAAAGACTTGGGGTTTTGCCAGTTTGCGCTTGTGTCTCGATTGGCTTGACATCGCTATAGCCCATTTCGCCAGCGATCGCCCGTAAGACAGAAATTTGCCCTTCAAAATCTAGTCCTTCAATTTGCGAAAGCAAATTATTCATTGCACCAGTTGAGTTATAATCGCCAGGCATATCAACTACTGTATCTCCCATAGCTACTGCCCAGGCATACCAAACTAATAATTGATTGTTTTCTTTTAAAGCGCCATAAGCGTGAGAATATTCTGTATTTTTGCAATCAACTATGTCCCGCATAATCGCTAACTGTTGATCATCGGACAATTGCAAGTAATCTCCCAACAGCAACGGTGCTAATTCTGGTTCCGCAGCTGTAGGAGCAGCTGGAGTGATAGAATCACCCATTTTTTCATAAACAAAGTATAGCCAAGCTAGTTTAGCATCGGTATCTAAGGCATTAAATGCTTCTACAGCCTTTTGAGTTTCATTACTCTGGGCTTGAGAAGGTGTTTTTTTAGAACTGGCAGTCATAATTTATTTCCACAATAATTTTATAGTACAAGTTATACAGTTAACAAAATTTCATAATTAGAATCTACTTCCAAGGGAAGGAGTTCTATTAATTAAATATTTATACTTTTATCTATCTTTTAGGAGAGGTTAATATCTTTCTCAAGATGCCAGTGTTTTAATAGATAACTCTGTTACAATCAGCGCGACATCTGAAAAATTACTCAAGGCATTTTGAATTATGGCTGATAAAGATAAAATAAAACCCAATGTCAATGAAGCTCCTACCCAGGATGCACAGTTAGCAGCTGAAAACATGGCAAGTGGTAAAGAGCAAACACCAAGTGTCAATTTTGATGCTGATTATGCAGCAGCACAAGAGTTTAGTGTCAGCGAAATTGACCGCACAAATGAAGGCACAGCCGCAGCTGAAGCAGCTACAGCACCTAAAAATAAAGTTTCTCAATCAAAAGAAACCAATACTGAAACTGAAGCTAAGCCTACTGGTAATCCTAAAGATTATGCAGAAATGGCCAATGAAGTCGGTAATTCAAAAACAGAAGGTGTAGCCAATGTCAATGATGACTTAGTGAAAAAAGCTCTAGAAAAAGGTGAAAGAAAAAAGTAACTTTGAAAAAATAGTCAATAGCCAATAATCAATTTTACCAGGGTAATATTTTTCCCTGTAATCAGGAAGTTTTGGCTATTGATTCATTAACTACTTTTAATAACTTCTAGTAACTCATTTGGTTGATGAATTAAAAAGTCTGGGTTTTGTTGAGCTAGGACTTTCTGAGAATTGAATCCCCAAGTTACAGCAATAACCTTAATATTAGCTTTTCTTGATGCTTCTATATCTCTAGTTTCATCTCCCACATAAATGACTGCTTGAGGTTTGAGTTGTTTTTGCCTTAACACATTATTAATAATTGTTGTTTTACCAAAAATTGTCACTCCTGAGTAAATAAAATCAAAAAGATTATCCAATTCATTGTTTTTGAGAAAAGCTGTAACGTTCTCTTTAGAATTAGAGGTAATAATTCCTAGCTTATAACCATGATTTTGGAGATCAATTAAGGCTTCTTGGATTCCAGGAATAGGTTTAAATTCCTGGATTTTGTTTTTTAGTTCTCCTTTAACTTTTTTCAGCAGAAAAGGTATTCTAAATAGAGAAATACCTGAATATTTAATGATTTCTCTAGAAGTTAAATTTCTGAGAAGGGCTAGTTCCTGTGGGGTAATCTGTACATAACCAAACTCTATTGCTAACCGATTGGCAATACTTACGAGAGCATCTACTGTATCTGCAATCGTGCCATCAAAATCAAAAATAATTACTTTCTGGGTCATTCTCTCGCCTGGATGCATCAAGACTAGCACGGGCATTTCGTCGTAACATTTCTGGCTTAATCCGCCGCAACGCTGATGCCGGAAATCGTTTATCCCACTCCTTATTTGAGATTTGGGCTAATTCTATCAGTTCAGGCGCAAGATTCCCAGGATAAGGTTGAAAATCTACCACATCAGTTGTCTTGGCAAAGCGCTGATTCCAAGGACAAACATCTTGACAAATGTCGCAACCAGCAACCCAGCCTTGCAAATGGGGTGTGATGGTTTCTGGTAATTTTTCTGCCCGATTTTCGATTGTATGATAAGCAATGCAGCGATTAGCGTCTACTACAAACGGCTGGGTAATCGCACCTGTAGGACAAGCTTCCAGACAACGAGTACAGCTACCACAGTGTTCTGTATGCGGGCGATCGCTCTTTAATTCTAGATTTGTCAACACCTCTCCCAAAAATACCCAAGAGCCATACTCGCGTGTAATCATATTACCATTTTTAGCAATCCAACCAATGCCAGCTCGTTGCGCCCAGACTTTATCTTGCACTGGGCCAGTGTCTGCATAATATCTAGCTTGGATGCCTGGATCAAGTGATTCTAGCCAACTACTCAGCGCCTTGAGTTTTTTGTGCATCACCTTGTGATAATCTCTCCCCCAACCATAACGGGAGATTTTGGCATATTCTTCACCTGCGGGACGTTGATGTGGTGTGTAGTAGTTTAGGGCAACACACACAAGCGATCGCGCCTCTGGCATAATTAAGCTCATATCTTGACGCTTAGGATTATTCATCCATTCCATATCAGCGTGATAACCCAGCTTTATCCATGCTTGTAACCTTTGTGCATCTGTGTCAATTGCCTCTACAGCAGTAATCCCCACTTTGTGGAATCCTAACTCTTGGGCTTTTTCTTTGACTGCACTGCTGTTTGTGATGGAATACTGAGATTTGTTCATGAATTAATCAAATATCGTCCTTATTGCATCTTTTGATCGGAATATTTTTGATCATTGTGACAATCTACCCCACTAGGATCTTACTTTATATCTATATTTTGTATTCAAATTGATATTTAGCTAGCTTGATTTAGGTAATTTTATGAATACTGCTGAATCTTTGTCTACAAGTGACAAAAACGTTGCGAATACAGCAAAAACAGAATTTCAGATTGAAGGAATTACAGAAACCAGCATTCTGCGGTATTTTGAAACTTTGAATGCAGGAAAATTTCAGGCAACTGCTGCTTTATTCGCCGATGATGGGGTGATGCATCCGCCCTTTGAATCTGATATTATCGGGCCAGATGCGATCGCGGCCTATTTACACAAAGAAGCCCAAAATATTCAAGCTAACCCCCACAAAGGAATGAGCGAGAACTGGGAAAATGACCAAATTCAAGTTCAAGTAACAGGTAAAGCCCAAACTTCTTGGTGTGGTGTTAACGTTTCGTGGTTATTTATCCTTAATCAACAAAGACAAATTATCTACACTCAAGTCAAACTTTTAGCTTCTCCCCAAGAGTTACTTTCATTGCGTCCAGAAAAGTAAAATTGGTATTATCCAGTCTGCTGGAGTTCTGGTAAAGTGGCTTCTAATTTGAGACAGTTAGCACCATCAACTTGCAACTGATACTCTACCTTATCCATCAGACGACTCATAATCAGCCATCCATAACCGCCTTCTTGTTTGTCTACGGGATTTGGTGCAAAGTAAGTGGACATATCAAAGCCTTCGCCGTAGTCCCAAATCTCTAAAGCAATATCTCGATCTTTCAATTCTAAACGCAGTAAAACTGGTAAATTTGGTTGTTCTTTGTGGGCATGACGTACTACATTAGAGTATGCTTCCACCAAAGCTAGTCGCAAACGACTTGATTGCCGTGACCAATCGACTGATTCTCCCAGTTGGATTTTTAAGCATCCCAACAACCAGTGTTCGACAATACTTAAATAACTCAAATCGCTTGGTACATTGAGCTCACTTTTCATCACTTACAAAACCTCCAATGAAAGTATTGTTTGGTCGTCTTCCTGAACATGGTTATCTGCTTGGATGCGAGCTAGTAAATTGCTAAGGGAAAGCGGTTTTAGTTCCTGTTGTAAGAGTTGCCAAAGACCCTCTTGGTTGAGCATAGAACGGCTACTCTCAGCTTTTTCGGTTTTAAAGAGTTGATTTGATACTGTTGCTTCTGTAATGCCATCACTAGCTAGCAATAAAGTGTCTCCAGAAGCAAGAACTAACTTACCTGATTGTGCCTGCCATTGAGGTAAAATACCTAAGGGAATACCACGTATTTTGAGATAATTTGGTTTTTCTACTACAGTGCTTTGATCTGACCAAAGCATAGGATAAATATGACCAGCATTAGCGTAGACTAGCTCCTTAGTAGTAGGGGTATAACAAGCTAAAACTACGGTAATGAAGCAGTTATTGCTAATTAAGTCGTTGCACAGAGCGTTATTGAGGTTATGCATCACCTCATTTGGCTCGGCCGGTGTTTCTTGAGATAATTCCCGGCGTAACACTGAAATCGCACTGGCCATAAATAAAGCAGCGGGAACACCTTTACCGGAAACATCACCGACTGCTAACCACAAATCGCCTTTAGGATGGACAAACACTTCAAAAAAATCACCACCGACGTCACGAGCTGGGTAGCAACAAGCTTGCAACTTTGCACCTTTGATATCAGGTAAGGTTTGCCGTAATAGATTATTTTGAATTTGGCGAGCGACTTCTAATTCTGCTCTAATCTGTTCTTGTTTTTCCTGGAGGCTTTGATAGAGTTTTACTTGAGAGAGAGCTAAAGCTGCTTGTTCAGCAACACCTGTAATCAGTTGGATATCTTCATTTTGCCAAGAATAATTACGTCCCCACTGGTAGATGGCAAGTACAGCTAGCAGATGTTGCTGATAGGAAATGGGTACAATCAGTTGACTGCATGGCTCACCATTGTACGTATTTTCAATCAGCTGATAATGACGGGTTTCCAGAACTTTTTCAATTAAAAGACTAGGATCGAAGTCAATACAAGCTAAACTAAATTTAGGGTCTTGGTAAGAAAATCGGTCTTGTGTGAGGCGATCGCCTTCTACTGGTCTAAGTAGACAACAAGTAGCCTCAAATGCTTGTCCCACAGTTACGGCAATCTTTTGCAGCATACTATTGTAATCTACAGACTCCCGAATTGCCGTGGTTACAGCATTAAACAAAGATTCTCGCCGCAGAGAGCGACGTAGTTCTTGAGTACGTTTCTTAACTAGGCGATATGTATCAGTGGCTTGATCAACTATTATCTTCAGTCGTTCGGGATTCCAAGGTTTGGTGATATACTTAAAAACTTGACCAGAGTTAATTGCATCCACCAAATCTTCAACATCAGTAAAACCTGTGAGTAAAATCCGAATTGTATCGGGAAACCGTTCCACTGTGTGACTGAGAAATTCCGTGCCATTCATTTCTGGCATTCTTTGATCAGAGATGATTACAGCCATCTCGCCTTCTTTGTCTAAAATTTCTAACGCACTTAGAGCATTGTTGGCTTTATAGACTTGAAAGTCTCGCCTAAAAGTGCGATAGAGTAAATCTAAGTTGTCTAGCTCATCATCTATTACCATGAGCTTGAGTTTGTCTATCTCTGTCTCAGTCATATTTGACTTTAAATTTTTAGATACTGGAAATTACGAGATAGGATAGTGCAATCTTATCCCACTCTTTAATCAACGAAATAATCAAAAAGTAAAAGTAATCTTTAAAGATAAGTTACCCAATTTGGGTATATAACTTGACTTCTAGTGTTTAACTTTACTTTACTTAAGAGTTGCTAAACCCCGAAATTAACTTTATCCCACCAATCCAGAGCGCAAAGCGCGCACTGCTGCTTGGGTACGATCATCAGCGCATAGCTTATTTAAAATATTGCGGACATGAGTTTTCACAGTCCCGACTGTGATGTAAAGGCGTTCTGCAATAACTGCATTACTACAACCTTCGACAATCAACTGTAACACTTCCAATTCTCTTTCTGTCAGGGTATAAGAGGTAATAAACTCCTGATTTTCCCCAAAATCTGGGTTTTGAGCCTGATTTTTCGGATCTGCAAGTCCCCCTTCTGGTGAACGTGGATTTTGTTGAGCTTGTTGTAGTACAATTCGGGCGATCGCTGGATCAATCCAAGCGTTGCCATTGTAAGTGACTCGCACCGCTTCCAGCAAATTATCAAACTTGATATCTTTCATACAGTAGGAGTCTGCACCAGCCGCAAAAGCTGCTAACACCGCTTCTTTATTATCCCGCAATGTTAAAATCAACACTTTCGTTGGCGAATCTTCTCCATTAGAAGTAGATTTCAACTCCTTTGTCAGTTCTATGCCATCTTTATCTGGTAAACCAATATCAATAATTGCAATATCAGGTTGTACCTTTTTTAACATCCTCAGACCTTCTGTGGCATTTGCAGCTTCTCCGACAACTTCAATTTCTTCCCTTTGTAATAGTGCTGTCCGAATACCCACACGGGTCAGGTCATGATCTTCAATCAGAGCAATGCGAATTTTACTCATAGCCTACTTCTGCCCTTTACACTACCTTAACCGTAAAGTCGAGTTTACTCAAAAGTCTGATATATATAAATTTTAAAGACATCTGTATCAAAATTAATATCAGGATGCTGTCTGTATAATTGGAGATTTCTTTTCGTTAGATGATCAAAGACCAGTATTTATATTGTGCTTAATCTCCTTGGCTGAAACCGAGTTCTTAGTCATTAACTAATTACAGTGATTTCAAGAGGTATTTAAGCATTAACAAAAATTGGGCTTGTATTTTCAGATATTTGTCTAAAATCGACGATTAAGAACTATTTACATAGTATAAGATATTTTTATTACTAAAAATACTCAGTATACTGTCTTAATTTAGCACCTCCGCTGACTTCAGAAAGATAAATTGCTTAGTTTTTAACTGCTAACTAGCTCATG
>JBBSOP010000273.1:0-6976 GCA_038259655.1 Chroococcales cyanobacterium | reverse complement strand
CAATCAACGTGGGACATCACAAGGCGCGCGAACTGCTTGCCCTCAGCAATATTGGCTGCTCCACCTTTTGACGCGAAGCGCGTATACTCGTCGTTGGCAAACTGATCCATCTGGGGCTTACCGTTCACAACATGGAGCTTGGTTGCAAGTCCGGTATGTGAGTGGTCAACGCTGTCAACAACCGTGGCGTTCTGCTCTGGCCCAATCCGAAATGGCTGGACTTTGACGGTCATGCCGTTGACATCTGTATAGGTCTGGGTAAAGCCTGGGGTTTTCGCTGGATCACGAGGCTTTTGTCCATCTGAGTAAAGTCCGTTGATACCGGGCAATGTGCCATATTCATTATCGAAGGAATGGTTTTCGTTAAAGATGACGAAAACGTACTTGATCCGTTGCTGAAGCAGCCTTGTCAGTATCTTCGGTGGTAACTTGGGTTCTTTACTCGGATCATTTAAGTATTTTGCTACATCTGGCGTTACATCTGGCTGAGTTGTAATGGTTGAGTCTGGTTTTAAAGCTTCCTGCGGAGAGGAATCTTGTGCGATCGCCGAGCCAAGAAACATCAACGGTATGATAGAGGACGGCAGTAGTAACAGTGTTAGAGCAAAATGGAACTTTGTAAGTCGTCTCAAAGCACATCTCCTTGGTAATTTCTATTCAGCTAATATCGCTATACGAAATGCGTAATTCTGAGTTCACCTACCGTAAGCGTTTTATTGATTTCAAATATGTATTCTGGTTACGCCATGCTTTACTAGTTCCGAAATTCAGAAAAACTAAATCCTGTTGAACAAAAGCAAAATATGTCGTTATTTAAGCTTTTTGCTTTCTTTTCAGGCACAAACCGATAATAACAACAATTGCTGTTCCAGTAAAAGTTTGAGGTTCAGGAACAGCCTCACTTTTCGCGAAAGTAACCGCATTACTGCCGAAGCTTTGGACACTTCCCAGGTCACTGTTATCTAGAAAAATTCCATTATTGGTAGTACCATTACCTGTGAAATCTTTGTCAAAATACAGTTCCAAACTGTACAAGTTATTATTTTGCTCTGTCAATAAACCTGCATCTGCAAAAGCAAGTATATTCTCCTGAATGTAAGCTTTGTTACCAGCCAAACTGTTGGATAATGTTCCTAAAACAGTATTGTTATTGACTAAGTTGACAGTCCAATTTGTCAAATCTACAAAAGAATTAGAAGCGGGCAATTGATCCGCATCAACTGTGTAAGTTCCATTAAAAGAACCGTTTGCTAAACTTACAGGTAGACCTACTGAACTATCCTCAGCAGTAGGAGCAAAATTTCCTGAAATATTAAATGTTTTCAAATTGACAGCTTGGACAGGATCTGTGCCAATAGCTGCAAGCATAGCAAAACCAATTCCTGCGGTGGCAGTTGTTTGCAATAATCTTTTGAAAGGTGTTGCACTCAGCATTAAGTTTGCTCTCCATATTTTTGCCCATAGTTGATTGAGTGCGCTATTTACACACCAAAGATCGTGCCAAGGTGAAGGCACTGTTATATATAGGCTTGAAGTGAAATGGCTACAAAATGCTTACAGTCTTCATCAGATGAATGCAGACAATCAAACTATTGGGATTTTGGTTACTGATAACGAATATATTTGTCCAAGATTTAGAAAAGGTTATGCAAAAGTTAATAATCACTATTGGCACAATTGAAAGTACAAGGAATTATGTAAAAAATTAATGTAAATACATTGATGAACTCTGAAATGCCTCCTCTGGTGTACCGTAAAAAGTACCATTATTAAACATGCTAGGCTCGTACTTTTCATTGCTATAAGTGTAAAAAGCCTTTGTCCATTTCTCTTCATTACCTTTGTAACGCAACCGACATAGATGAATTGGTGTATTTTTTATTCTCTCTATATATTCTTCGCGCGTTACCTTAAATATTGATGGGTCATAATTATCTAGAAAAGATGGCTCTTTATATGCATCTATATAACAAAAATGTCCCTTAAAACGTACATCAATACGTATGTATTTTCCCGCATAATGCTGTTCTGCATAAGCTAACATACGTTGTTTAGCAGAAGTGTTGAATGTTAGGAAGAGATTAAATAAAAATGCCATAATTTGATAGAATCTAAAAAAAAGATAGGCAAAGTTTTATCAAATTATGCGTTTAAATAATTTCCCAGAAGTGGTCAAAAAAATATTGAAACCATTGCCCAAAAAAGATTATCCAGTTCTAGACACATTTTCATTTGTATCAGTGTGGTTACAGTATGTCATGGATAAAAGTGTAGTGAGTATGAGAGATTTATTTCAAAGACTAAATAATCAAGGGATAGATTTAAAAATATCGAATTTTTCTAAGGCCAGTAAAAAGAGAGATCCTCAAGTATTTTCGGAGATCATAACTGAATTAAACAATCAATTGAGAAAGAGAAAAGGAAAAGAAGAAACCCAAGCATTATTTCCTATAGATTCAACAATTATTACATTAACAAGTAAATTATTATGGAATCAAGGATATCATCAAGTAAAACTATTTTGTGGATTAAATAGTTTTACTTCATAAATTGGTGGAATGGTGATTCATTTCGGACAAGGACACGATCATAAATATGGACAAGAAACGGTAGAATCAATTCCATCAAAGGGAGTAGGGATAATGGATAGAGGGTTTGCATCCTCAGAAAGAATATTGGAATTAAAGGAACAAAAAAATAAGGCTTTTGTTTTAAGAATTAAAAATAATGTTACTTGGGAAATGTGAGAAAATGGTAATTGTAAAGTTGGTAAAAATGAAAGAGAAGTAGAAATTAGAGTAGTAACATTTTGTGATATAGAAACTAGAAGTGAATTTCGTTTAGCAACCAACTTATTAAATGAAAGAGAAGAGCAAATTAGTAATCAAGAGATTATGGAAATTTACATACAAAGATGGCAAATTGAATTGCTATGGAAATTTTTAAAAATGCACTTAAAATTAGACAAACTTATGACAAAGAATGAGAATGGAATGAAAATTCAAATAATGTGCTGTCTCATTGCTTATCTGATATTACAAATAATAAAAATACCCCAAGAGTTCGGCAAAACTTTATTAGATAAACTTCGCTATTTACAGTCCTATATGTGTCAGGAGATAAGTTATGTTCATTGGTTTAGAAAACTTATTTGGATCAGATGAAAAATAGCATTTATAGGCTAAGTTTATCTCAATATGTAAAGTTTAATTACGCCATTCAACACTTCTGGTTGTTTAGTTCTTTGTTTTACTTGTTCAGGAATTTTTACTCCTCCTGAATGTGGATCATTTACCCATGCTTTCATGATTCACCTTTGACTTACTTACAATGCAAGCATGATAAGTGCTGTGTGAGTTGTATAACTCATTTAGTAATAAAATTTTGTAGTAAATTAGTGATTAATACTGAGGTGGTTATCAGTTTTCGAGAAGGAAGCTGGACTAAAGACTTTTTAGCAAAAACTACAAATTACTAAAAGATGGATTTCATCAACCACGCACAAAAACTAGCCGATACAGTTAGAGATAAAGTTCAAGAACTAGCCACAAATACAGCAAATAGTATAGATGAGGTGGTTGATGGCATCAAGAACACTACTGTAGAAGTCACCACTTCAAGCATTAATGTAGTTACTGATTTAAAAGGATTATCAACTACAGCAGCACGGCAAAGTATTCAAACTGTTAGTAAAGCATGTGAAGAAGCTGCTATTGGCGTTACTACTTCTAGTATGGTCATAGCGGATGCTTTGCAAAACTTGCCCAGGACAGCGATGGAATTGGCCACAGAAATGCCAAAGATTGCCAATAGATTGAGAAATCGTGCTGGTTTGAGAGTAGGCGACTCTCCTTGCTCTCATGCAGATGTAATGGAGCTTTTTGAGAAAATTCCTGGTACTTCAAAACTTGAAGCTAACGAATGGACTATTCGTCAATTTCTCAGCGATAAACATGGTAGTCATATTATTCCCCGTTCTCAAGGTGGCTCAAATGGTGCTGACAATATTCTTTGGGAAGTAGGTATTGATAATCTCCGTCGAGGAGCCGAAGTTATGACTGTGGGGGAGCAGTTTTATATTCGGGTTTACAATGCAGTCGATTCTATTGTCAGCAATTCTGGCACAATTGCTAAGCTTGGTATTACTGCAACAGGAACAGCTGTTCTTACCCAGGTTACAGTCACAGCGATTTCTTACTCGTTAGATCTTTATCGGGGTGATATTACTGTTGAAGAATATAAAAAATTAATTTTTGAAACAGCAAAAACAGCGGGTATTGCTACACCAATTGTTTTTCTAGTTTTAGTAACTGTGTTAGCTTTATTTCCAGAATTTACAGTTATCTTATCAGCCCCAATAGTTGTTGCAGGTTTTAATTCCTTATTTGGTATGAGTATTGCTATACCAATTATTCAATCGCTAGTTCGTCACCTCGAAGCAGGAGGTTTTGGTATGGAAGCAGCTGATACTTACAACAATGCGTTTGGTGAATCTACTTCCACTTGAGCCACAAAAGTAACGCCCCACACCCCTTTTATGCAAACTTTTATTGTGCTACTGGGGTGATGGGGAGTATAAAATTTTGGTTTAAAATCGTGTCAAAATAGCTGAATCGCGATCGCATCTAGTACCTTGACAAAATTCATCTACCCAAGAAGCTAAACTCCGAGCATTAGTAGTAGGTATATTCTCTTTTCGGGAAATTTCTGATGGTTGCATGTTTATATATTGAGCGTTATTTTGAATCTCTTTAGCTAAAGTAAGTGTTGATAGAGCTTTGCTGTTACTTGAAATCTCGTTTGTTAATGCCAGTGATGGTAAAGTTTTGGCTGTAACGGGAACATCAGTAGTAATTGCCAGCGATGCTCCTGAAGCAATTCGTCCAGAGGGTCGCCCATGTTTACCATTTCTGAAAACCTCGGTGTTAATTATTAAGGATGTTCCTGAGGGAAGCCGTCCCAAAGGCGATAGCACAGCATTAGTGAGTCTTGTTTGCAAGATGCTGCTACGCGTAGCTTGCTTCCCCGGAGGGGTAAGAGCTTCACCTGTTCGCTCTTGATGTTCTTGAAGTATAGGGTTTGTCACTAGATATCGCACTGGTTCATTTTGCCGTAGCAATCCAGGGGGTAACTTGACGAAGTGTGGTGTCTTGACAACAGATTTAGTAGCAACTGCAACCAATGGGACAGGTGTAGGTGGGTGAAACACTTCTGTAGTAGCTATTAATGTTGGTACGGCTTGGTCTGTATTTGGCAATTTGACTGGCATTTTTTCTGAGTGTTGTATCTCAACAGGGGTCAGCAATTCGCCCTCAGAACATTTCTCCGGTGACAACTCGCTTTCGAGGTGATTTGCAACCAGAGAATCTTCTACTTTTAATAAACTTAATTCTTCATCGGGATTAAAGTTAAGACCTAAAGCTGTAATTATTTCATCGGGATTGTTATTTAAATCCAGAATAAAAGGCAGTATCTCTTCAAACTGTGGCTCTAAAACAGAAAGAGTAGCCAAAATAAACCCAGACGATGGCCGTCTTAGTTGATCATACGTACCCCAAACCCGTATTTTGGCTAGCCAAGAACGATTTTCTTCGTAGTAACTCAGCCACTTCAGTTTCAAAGATTGACGTAGCTGCTGAATATTCATTTGATGCCTCACTTCAATCAACGATAGTGCAAACCTGTTTTATCCCTAGTAGTTCGCCAAGAAAACTTGGCTGAGTTTATGGTATAAAATCCAATTCTTTTCTTCTCCTACCTGCCTTCACCCTTATTTTCGGGTTGACAGACCACTAGGGATGAAACCGATAATAAAGCATCTGTTTGACCCTTTGGCCACCTAATAAGTGTTGTTCTATCAATAGAGGTACTTCTTGGGGTCGAACGCCGCTATACCAGACCATATCAGGTAACACTAAAACCATCGGGCCGTTACCACATTGTCCCAAACAGCCGCTAGCTGTTACTTCCACTTCCAGGACTGGAAAAGCTATAAAAGCTGCTAATACTTTGACTGCACCTTGCTTTTTACAGGTGCGATTTTGGCACACACGCACGCATTTGGCAGAAGAAACTTGGTCTATTTTCGAGGGATTTGATGGTTGAATGATGTGAGTCATTTTTAGATGAACTGTAATTTTATGGCATGGGACACTCGTACTGAGCGTAGTCAAAGTATTGGGCATTGGGGAGGGTGGAGAGAATGCCTTTAGTACCATAATCCTTATTACTCACCTACTCCCTTTCCTGTTTCCCTGCCTCTTGACTAATCTACCGAAAGTCCTTTTGAAGCCAGCCATTCACGGTTAAATATTCGTGACTGATACCGAGAACCACTGTCACATAAGATAGTAACAATAGTATGTCCTGGGCCTAATTGCTTTGCTAAGGCAACAGCTGCTCCAACATTGATACCTGTAGAGCCACCCATTAACAGCCCGTCTTTTTGCAACAGTTGGTAAACAACTCGCAAGGCTTCTGTGTCATCTATTTGAATGGCATCATCAGTAGGTGCGCCTTCCATATTGGCTGTGACACGACTGTTACCAATACCTTCGGTAATGGAATTGCCTTCGGTTTTAATTTCACCTGTTTTGACGTAGCTGTAAAGTCCACTACCCAAAGGATCGGCAACAACACATTTAATCGCTGGATTTTGTTCTTTTAAGAACAACGCTACGCCAGCAAAAGTACCACCAGTACCAGTTGCAGCTGTCCATGCATCAATTTTACCATCTGTCTGTGTCCAAATTTCTGGTGCTGTGGTTTCATAGTGGGCGCGGCGGTTGGCTAGATTATCAAATTGATTTGCCCAAATTGCGTTTTCCATCTCGCCAGCTATTCTGCCAGATAGCTTGACGTAGTTGTTTGGATCTTTATAGGGTACAGCAGGGACGGGACGAACTTCTGCCCCCAGGGTCGTCAGTGCGTCTATTTTTTCTTGTGACTGGGTATCGGGAATAATAATTAGGCATTT
>JBBSOP010000272.1:0-6978 GCA_038259655.1 Chroococcales cyanobacterium | reverse complement strand
CGTTCTTTTCTTTCCACTGCTTCTAAGCATGGTCTTAATCTCCTCGAAGTTATTACTGATGCTTTAGAAGGTAATGTCTCTGTTTTCCTTTCCTCTATTACTACTAGCTAGGCAGTTACGTAATTTCTAAATCTTGAAAATTGATTGGTTTAGTTAAAAAGTCAAAAGCACCGCGATTCATCGCAGTTCTGATATTTTCAATATCACCATAGGCAGAAATAATGACTGCTTTAATAATGGGATATAACTCATTAAGTTTGGTAACTAAAGTCAAGCCATTCATTTCCGGCATATAGATATCGGTTAACACTATATCTACATCCGGTTGCAATTGTAGTTTTTCTAATGCTTCAACACCATTACGGGCAAAAATCAACTGAAATTGTTTTTCCCGAATTTGTTTTCTAAATTTCTGGCGGAGTAAGAGTTCTAAGTCAGGCTCATCATCCACAACCAGTATTGTCGCTGGCATAGTTTATTGTCTGATGTTGATTATTTATAAATTAAGTATTTTTTGTTTTAGTTTGTCGAATTGAATTGGTTTTGTAATATAGTCATCAGCTCCATATTGTTGAGCCGTTAGATAATTACATTCATCATCATAGGCAGTAATGATAAATACTTTGAGATGTGGATAATGATTTTTTACAACTTTTAGCATTTCTAACCCGTTCATCCCAGGCATATTAATATCTGTTACTATCAAAGCTAGACAATTAATTAACTGACCTTGTAAATATTCCAGAGCTTCTTCTGCTGAAAAAGCAAAATATAACTTGATTTGCTCTTGTTTAAGTTCTCTCCTAAATTTCTGTCTAAACAACAATTGAACATCTTGTTCGTCATCTACAACCATTATTTTCATTTAAGATTAGCATCTTGACAAAATGAACTAAATATGATTCAAAAGACTAGCTAAGTAGATATTTTCTAATTTTATTATTCAGTGGAATCAAGATTGATTATGCAAACATTAACCTAATGTTTGCATAATCAGACAGATGCTCATACCCTAGTGGCATAGGCGACTAAGTAGTTACTTATAAATTGTATACACAAAAATGTATGATAACCCCGAGTGTATTTGTATTTTTGTGGTCAAAAATCTTGAAATATCAAGCATTTTTTAGTCAGTCGTCATGAAAATGGCGATAGCTCTATACTACTATGAGTGCTAAAGCACTCACTACAAACTGTAAGCATCTTTGTTTAAAACTTAGCAGAAGAAATTTTTATACTTTTTGAAGCTCTTTCCTGTAAGAAACAAATTTAGGTAAAATAACAATAAAATATGTATAAACATTTACTTCTGTTTCTACTTTGATTTCTCCTTGATGTTGCTGGACAATAATATCATGAGTAATAGATAGACCTAAACCAGTTCCTTCACCAGTCGGTTTAGTTGTAAAAAAGGGATTAAAAATCTTATCTAGTGCTTCTTGGGGAATACCTTCGCCATTATCGCGGATATGAATTTCTATTCGTTGATTTAAATCTTTAGTAGTGACAGAAATCAGAGGTAAAAATTCTTCTGCTATCAAACGCATTTTCTTTTTATGTGTTGTATAGCAAGCGTTATTAATGATATTGATAAAAGCGCGACTAATATTTTGGGGTACGACATTTACTTGACCAAGATTATCAGCATAATCTGTCTTGATGTTGATATTAAAAGAGGGCATCTTGGCACGCATTCCGTGATAAGATAACTCGATCGCTTCTTTCAGCAAAGCGTTAATATCTGTCATTTGCCGATCGCCAGCCTGTCCCCGCGAGTGCATCAGCATTGCATGTACAATATTATCTGCCCTTTTGCCATGCTCATTGATTTTTTGGGCGTTTTGTTGGAGATCGTTTAAAGTTTCTGCAATATATTCTCTCGTTTCTGGATCTAAACGTTCTTGCTGATTTGCGATTTCTTCGCAGAGTTCCTGAGTTAACTCTACGGAAAGCTCGGCAAAGTTGTTAACAAAGTTTAAGGGATTTTTGATCTCATGGGCAATGCCAGCCGTTAAAGCTCCTAGAGAAGCCAATTTTTCTTGAGCAATAATCTGAGCTTGTGTGGTTGTTAATGTTTGCAGAGTACTGGCTAACTCCTGATTTGTCTGTTGGAGTTCTTGAGTTCTGATTTCTACTTTCTGTTCTAGAGTCCGGCTGTAACCTTCTAGCTGCTCGTAAAGACGGCAATTCTCAATAGAAATGGCGGCTTGAGCCGAAAGGATTCTTAAAACTTCCAGGCGATCGCTTGTAAAAGCACCTGTAGTTAAATTATTTTCTAAATATAAAATGCCGCTAAGTTTGCCTTGATGAATTAAGGGAGTACAGAGGATAGATTTAGGTTGAGTGGCGACAATGTAAGGGTCTAGAGTATATTGTGCTTCTTGGGTGGCATCATTTAAGACGACATCTTTGTGAGTGTAAGCTACATAGTTGATAACAGATATTGACAAAAGAGGAATTTTAGTATTAGGAAATACTGAATTTATTGGTAAGGATTGCAGTAAAGTCAAGTTATCAGCATCTACAGTTCCTTGGGCTTCAATCACCAAGTTATCTTGTTGATAAAGAATCAGAAAACCTTTTTGAGCGCCAGCATTTTCAATCACAATTTTCATTAACTTTGCCAGCAACTTATCTAAAACGATTTCACTAGAAATTGTTTGTAAGGCTTTCAATACACTAGAAAAATCTAATACAGCTGATGTGGTTTGATCTGAGTTAGTGGTTGAAATATTTAAGCGATTCGGAAAGTTATCTGTTGAGGTTTTAGTTAAAAATCGTGGATATCTAGACTCTAAATCTTTAACCTTAGCCGCAGCTCCCCACTGCTGATAAGCATAGTGAGCATCTTGCAGGTAGTGACGAGCCAAATGTTTTTGGTTTTTAGCTAAATAAAATCGTCCTGCTAGTTCGTAAGCAAGTGCTTCTTCATGGAGATATTCGTTTTCATGAGCTAAAGTAATGGCGCGATCGTAATATTCTCTGGCATCTTGATCTTTACCTAACACATAAAAACGTTCGGCTTCTACTAAATAAAATTTATGTAGATAATTCATGGGGGCATGATTTGCCCACGTTTTCATCTTTTCTTGATTAGCACCAACTTTTTCAAGAATACGATTTTGTTCGCTCGCATCAGCATTAGGAAACATCACTAACCGAGTCAGCGAATCATAAAAATAAGCCGGGGGAGCAAAGCAGGTTGTTGCCGCATTTACTAAATATTCTTCCAACTTTACTGCATTTTCAATTGCTTGCTCAAATTGATGAAAGTGATAACACAGGGTTAATTTATTTGTATATAAATGCAGCATTGCAGTTCGATCTTGAACTTCTAAATGCAACGGTAGCATTTTGTTTTCATCGTAGGCTTCACCACTTAAACAACAGGGATTTTCTGCCTTACCAATTAAGTTGAGAACTACCTGCCAAAATATGCAATGCCAATTGAGAAATGCTTCTTGTTTAAGTTGAGCGATCGCTTGATGATAAGTTGCTTGTTCTCGTTCTAGTTTTATTAGTTCTTTACCACTTAAATATGACATCATGCAATAACCCATTGCCCCACCAGCAGCAAATTCAAAGTCTCCGCTTGCCAATCCGCTTTGATAAGCTTCTAACTCATATAGCAGGACTTTTCTGAGATGCTCTTTTAAATGTCTGACAAAGTTACAAAATACATATATCTTGGCTTTAAGTTTTGTGGCATTGAATTTTTCTAACAGTTCTAAAGCCAATTGACTGAATTGATATGCAGTGTCAATATGTCCTTGACCGCATAAAATTAATCCATAATTTGCATAGGCAAAAGCTGATTCAGCGGCATTCCCCTCAGTAACTGAGAGATTCACCTGTTGACAAGCTATTAACGGAATTAGTTCATTTACTGTTAAGTATGCAGGACTCCAGACAATGGTCATGATTTGCATGGCTGCCAGTTTTACCGGATCGGTCATTATAGGCAAGTCGCTCAAGTCTGAGGGCGTTTTTCCTGCCAAAACTGAATGTGTTTGTTGCAAAGCCAATATTATATCTGTCTGACTTGGTTGTTCTGGAAAGTTTATGTTTAATAACTTCAATACTTGCAGCGCCGTTTTAACAGCATCTAGATGTTTGTTTTCTGCCCAATATGCTTGAATGCGAACTTCGTAAACTTTTACTTTGTCTAGTAGTGTTTGGGCTTGTTGCAGAACTATCTCTGTTAAACGCTCCATTGCTGCAAAATTGGTACTGAGATAAGCTGCCTCGGCTGCTTCTACATGAAGTTCTAAAGTCAGGTTATATTGAGTTTGCCAACTATCTTTTTGTAATAATCCCAGACCACTTTGCAAATAGTTAAATGCTGATTGATAAGCTGCCGAGGATTTAGCTTTTTTTCCCGCTTGTAAATTTAATTGCGCTAACTGATATTTTTCTATCGAGTAGTTAATTAAATCCTGCCCCCGATTTAACTGATTCACAATATCAAATAAGTTTTCATCTTGCTTTTGTGGCAACGTATTTCGTAGTAATAGCTGACCTACGCGTAGATGCATTGCCTTTTTATCTATTTCAGTAATTAGTAAATAGACTGCTTGGTGGATTCTGTCATGGGCAAATTTGTACTCTGTTGTCAGCCTTTCTAACAAACCTTCTACATCCTGATTTATTAATTTGTAAGTATTACTTAGAGGTAATATAAATCCCTCTGCGATCGCTGGCCAAATAGCAGATGCTGTTTCTCGTGGTGCTTCCTCAGAAATCGTTGATAATTTTTCTAAGTTAAATCGGTTGCCAATACAAACAGCTAACTTTAAAACAGTTTGTGTCTGTGGCGGTAACTTTTGCACTTTATCCGCCATTAATTCCACTACATTGTCGGTAATTTGTTGAGATTGGATTTGCTCTAAATTCCATTGCCAAGAACTTTGTTGATAATTAAAAGTTACTAAGGCTTCGTCATATAAAGACTTCAAAAACTCAGTCATAAAAAAGGGATTACCATTAGTCTTAGTTAGAACTAATTCGGCTAGGGGGATAGCAGTTACTGGCTCACAGTGGCAAACATCGCTCACTAACTGAGTTATTTGTAATAATGCTAAAGGCGACAGTACAATCTGATTAACTGTTGCTTCGGCTTGCTTGATTTCAGCCAAAGTCAACATTAAAGGATGTGCTGCACTGACTTCGTTATCTCGATAGGCTCCAATTAAAAACAGATATTTACTATCTGCTACTGTCATTAACATCTCAATTAACTTCAACGAAGCCCCATCAACCCATTGCAAATCGTCTAAAAAAATAACTAGGGGATGTTCTTGACGGGTAAACACTTTAATAAAGTTTTGTAAGACTAAGTTAAAACGATTTTTGGCTGCTGCTGGTGGTAAATCAGTCACAGAAGGTTGTGAACCAATAATCAGTTCTATTTCTGGAATCACCTCAATCATCACTTGGCCATTACCACCCAAAGCCGTGAGCAGCTTTTCTCGCCAAAGAGCGATCGCTGTTTCACTTTCTGTAACCAGTTGTAATACCAATGACCGAAATGCCTGGATAATCGAGGTGTAAGGAATATTGCGTTGAAACTGATCAAATTTCCCAGCGATAAAGTAGCCACGTTGGCGGGTAATTGGCTTATAGACTTCCTGTATTAAGGCTGACTTACCAATTCCTGAAAACCCCGATACCAACATCATTTCGTTTGCACCCATACTTACCCGTTCAAAGGCAGCCATTAAAGTTGCGATTTCTTCTTCTCGTCCATATAGTTTTTGCGGAATTTGAAACTTATCTGAAATATCGTGTTGCCTTAATAAAAAAGGTGCAATTTGTTGTTTAACTTGCCATTGTTGTAGACATATTTCTAAGTCTGATTTCAATCCATGTGCTGATTGGTAACGGTCTTCGGCATTTTTATTCATCAATTTCAGAACAATCTCTGAAATTACTTGAGGAATGTCTGACTTACATTCATGTAGAGGCACACATTGTTTAGCAATATGACAATGTACCAATTCCAGAGCATCATCTGTAGGAAAAGGCAATTGACCTGTTAGTAATTCGTAAAATGTTACTCCCAATGAATAAAAATCTGTGCGATAATCAATGGCTCGATTCATTCGTCCAGTCTGTTCTGGCGAGATATAAGCGAGGGTTCCTTCTAACAAATTCGGGTTGCGAAATGTAGGATTTTCTCTTGAGAGCAATGTCGAGATGCCAAAGTCAATAAGTTTAACTTGTCCTGTTTGATGATTCCGAACAATATTAGCTGGGTTAATATTTTTGTGGATTACTTGACATTGATGTACCTCTCCAATAGTTTCCACAATTTGAATGGCAAGAGGGAGAAATTCTGCGATGGTAAATTGTCTCTTTTTAATGAAGTGATTAAGAGATTCACCACCAAAATCTTCTAATACCATTACCCATTGATGCAAATAGTTTTCTAAGCTGTAAGCTGCTATCACCCCCTTAAATTGTAAAGATTTGGTCGTCTCATACTCTTGTTTAAACCAAGCTATTCTTTCTGGTGAGGGATAAGTTGGTTTGAGGATTTTAAGGATGATTGGTTGAGAATTTTCTAGGCGATATCCGCGATAGACAAATGAGTTAGGACTATCATGCAGTTCTTCAATGATTTGGTAATCTGGAAAAGATGCTGGCATTCATCTACCTCCCAATTATTAGAATTGTTATGTAGCGCTTCTTGGTGGGGACTAGGGACTAGAGTTTTATATTCAATAGGACTTACGCAATAACTCTCTAAAACCTCTTTACTTGGTGTCCTTTGTCTTTAAAAGTTTGTTACGGAGGGAAACCCTCCTTACAACTTTTCGCTGTGTCCTTTGTGGTAGCCTACGGCAAGCCCTTCGGTCTACGTTTTTTCATAATTTTGCGTAAGTCCTGTTCATAATAAAATTGCTATAGAATGTTAGAGAAATTAATTATTAAAGTGATAATAAGCTCGAATTTAAGAGAAATTATATTTAATGTTGT
>JBBSOP010000271.1:0-6987 GCA_038259655.1 Chroococcales cyanobacterium | reverse complement strand
TGGCTTTGCATGTATTCTTGAGAACGAATATCGATCATTTGGGCGATCGCACTATAAACTTGATTTACCCAATCACTACCAGTTGTTGCATCTAGCGATCGCAAGTATGTTAATGCAGCTTCGGCTGTAGCACTATCAAAAACGACTTGGATATCTGCTGAATTTAAATTAACTAAGGCACAGTGGGCAGCTAAAATTTCTCTGCGACCATCAGCCAAGTGATGATGGGTGTGAAAAATCCCTCCAGCTAATTTTAACAGTTTGCCATGATAGCCAAACAATAAGATTTCCTTAACGCCGAGGGCATCAGCTTCTACTAACATTGGCCCTAGCCAGTTAGCAGTTTTGACCAATTGTTCAGAATTAATACCGAGTTTTCGGGCTAAATCTAAGCCGTTCTCGCCGATACAGAAGACTAAACTTTCAAATCGGCTGGCTTTGTGTTGTAATTCGCTACGAAAAGCGTCTAACTGATCTGGTGTACTTAACGGTTGAGAAATACCCGTTGTCCCCAACAAAGACAGTCCTTCAACAACACCAAAGGCAGAATTAGAAGTGCGAACAGCCAGCGATCGCCCTGATGGTAAGATAATCGTGACAGTAATTTTTTCTCCTACTGCTAGCATCCGGGACAAGTTCTCTTTGAGCAGCCTTTGAGCATAAGCATAAATCGCTGCTTTCCCCTCAGCATTTAACTGTTTGCCAATTCCTTCCCCACCTTGAATAATTACTGCTCCCTCTGCCTCCCCTGCTTCCTCTGCCTCCTCTGCTCCCCCCGCCTCCCCTGCTTCCCCTGCTCTCCCTCTCAATTCCACCAACGCCCAAATTGGTATATTTTTAGTCAGGTCGAGATTATCACCTGGGTCACTACGGGTAATTGCCAAAGCTG
This sequence comes from Chroococcales cyanobacterium, assembly GCA_038259655.1. Taxonomy (GTDB): domain Bacteria; phylum Cyanobacteriota; class Cyanobacteriia; order Cyanobacteriales; family Nostocaceae; genus Halotia. The sequence goes on along the minus strand of JBBSOP010000271.1, from coordinate 6,098 downwards.
TATTTTCAGCTAATCCTGCTACTTGCTCGATTGGTATTTCTACTATTTGTGCTGGTTCAATTAGATCTACCGACACTGTATTTAAAGGTTGGCGATCGCGTAACCATTGTAATGCTGCAACGGCAGAAGCACAGGCAAAAACGGGCAAGGTGTATCCAGAACGGGACATTTTATAAATTTAACAGTCAAAATAATTTTTGATTGAAAGCAGTTTCAGACGGCAATTTAGACCCCAATTGTAGCTTGTTTCCTTTAGGGTAACGATGCCGATTATGTTGTGCTGCTACAACTGCTCTAGCAACCTGTCGTACTCTGCGTGTGAGCCAACCCAAAACCAGACTACCGTGTCTCCATCCACCTGACCCACTGCTCGATAGCTTTTGCTAATTCTGGCAGAGTAAATCGGTAATTCTGGATGCACCTTCTTGAAGCGCAGGCTGGGATAACTTGGGTCTTCCTTAAACTGACGATACGCTGCGCGTGTCTGCTCTTGTACTTGTTCGGGTAAATCAGCAAATAATTTACGAAACTGGGCTGTCGTGCGTGACTTCACAGTGTTTCTGGATCGAGTTCTTGGGTTTTACCTGCTTTGTACTCCTTCATTGCTGAAGCTGCAAGTTTTGCAAGAACATCTGGTGAACGAGAAAATGCTTCATCCCAACGTCGCTCGTCCTCAATCTCTTCTAGAATTATTGAAGCGATCGCGTTTTGCTCACTTTCAGGCAAAGTTTGTAACCTAGCGATCGCACGTTCAAGTAACTCAGTCATAGTTACCACACTTTAAGCAATAAAAATTCTACCCTATTCATTATCACTTCTTGCCGACAAGTTGAGCATCGTCCGAACATCTTCAATCTCAAAATCAGCCTTTCCGCAAAATTCCAAATTACGAATTAATTAAACGCCCACTTCTGATAGTAGAGCTTGCATATCTTCCCAAGCGAGTCCTTTTTGGATATAACGGGGTGCTTCAGGATTGTAAGGACTCGCTATCCGATCAACACTGACAATTATCGCCCCATCTGGTATGACCGGCACATCTGGATCAAATGCAGTTGGGTGCATCAAAGAACTAGAAAAGCCTTTGAAAATTACAACTTGGTCTTGTTCATCGGCAATTTCTACAGTTATAAGCAAAATTTCTTGTGGGCGCTTAGTAGTGTATTGTTCCAGTCGTTTGCCAATGGAATTGTTCATTATAAAGAACTCTACCATTTACTGTTGTGTAGCTGAACGTCCCTGTTTGCCGAGCTTAATCAAAATAAAATAGCTTAAGTAAGCTACATAAATGACTAAACTAACTATGCCCAGAAAGCCCAGAAAAGCAGGTTTACTATTGTAATGGAAATACTCTTTAAAGAGTAAGGGAGCCTCAAACCAAACACGACAATAGGAAGTTTTAATAGCACTTTCAGACAAGGCACAAATGACAAAAGGTATGAAGGCGATCGCCCCCAAAATACAGTAAACAGTCATAGCCCAGCGCCAAGAAGTAAAAATCAGCTTCAAAGGTCCGCTGGGCTGATAATCAATTTCATCGTTGAGATCCACCCAAAACCATAGTGAAATCGGAATCAAGATATTTGCTATTAACCCAGAGATAAAGCTAACTGGATATTGAGCAATCATCAAGTAAACCGTAATGGCCATTAGACTAGACACTCGCCAGTAAATTGCTAACAAGCGTTGTATGCTTTCCACTTTTTGTACAAACGCCCAAATCAAGAGAATTAGGGGAATAATAACCATAAATACGACCGCCAGTCGGTAGTCAATCCAGACATAAGGGCGAAACCAAATTTCCATAACTTTTGTCTAAAGAATAAATACAAAATTTACATTCAGATAATTGCAAAAAAAACAAGCAACTCGCAAATCCTCAAGCTAAAAATCTTGCACAAACTTATAGCTAGGAACTGGGAGAGTTACGGAACTACCCAGAGGCTATGAGCTAGCACGCTTAAACAAACCTCAACTTTTTAATGGTTAGGGGTTACTTCTGAGGAGGATAAATCCTCAAAAACTGCTTCCTAAACTTTACCCAGTCTATATTGGTCATCTTATTTCCGTCAGTCAGAACAAAGATGAGCAAGGAAGGGGCGGATTGAGATTTGCTATATGAGTAGCGTGAAGGTACAAGATATCACTAATCAGATTCTGGTTGCTTGCGTGTTAGGCGAAAATAAAATTCACCAATTTAATTTCTAATCATCATAAACCCGACACTCAGCTGCGTCGGGATTGTCATCACAGTACTGTTCTAGGGAATTTTTGGGCTTTGTTTGACGCTTGTGGGAAGCATCAGCTTGCATTTCTTCAACTGCATCCCAAGCCGCAGCACACTCAGGAGAACTGCTACCTGAGGTATCACAGACAGTACGAGCTTGTTCAACTTCTTCTTGGATTTTTTCTTGGATGTCGCTCATAGTTTAAATCTCGTTGTGTGGTGTTAATACCAGTATAGAAAAACTACAAAAATTGCTGTTTTTTGTTCTGTCATTCACCATTCTACCCAATTAGCTGATTCAATTAATGTCGTAGCCTGATGAACGAACACTGTTACAGCAACCTGCTGTATCTATACTGTAATTTCTGTTGATCTTTTAAGATTTTATAGAGTAAGTACTACGAAAGCGCAACTATACACTATATTTAGGGCATGTAGTAGGAAATGACAACCCTAGCACAGCATGGCAGAAAGAAGCAGACCATTAAATAAAAACGGTAAAAAATTCGATCACAATATCGAAAACTACTAGCCAAAATAGAAAAAAGCCTAAAACTCATGGCAGACCAAATGCAGTGGGCAAATGCCCTGTCAACCCGTCCTTCTTTGGAGGCAGCCATAGCAGATGTAGTAGAAAGGGCTGTTTCGTCGTTAACAGCACCTGCGGATTTAGGGCTGCTATTCATTTCGTCTGCTTTTGCAAGTGAGTATTCCCGGCTTTTACCCTTGCTGGCTGAACAGCTTTCAGTACCTGTAATTGTTGGATGTAGTGGTGGTGGCGTAATTGGAACTACAGCGAAAGGACAAACCCAAGAATTGGAAGCAGAAGCAGCACTGAGTTTAACTTTAGCTCACCTACCAGGGGTGAATGTGCAAGTTTTTCATGTTGTTGCCGAAGAGTTACCCGATTTAGATAGTTCGCCAGATGCTTGGATCGATTTAATTGGTGTGCCACCCTCATCAGTACCCCAGTTCATTTTGCTTTCTAGTGCCTTTTCTTCAGGAATTAATGAACTATTACAAGGGTTAGATTTTGCTTATCCTGGCTCGGTGATTGTAGGGGGACAGGCTAGCGCTGGGGGTTTGGGTGGTCGTACGGCTTTATTTTGTAATAATCGCCTGTATCGTGAAGGAACAGTAGGCTTGGCTTTGACTGGCAATATTGTCTTAGAAACAATTGTAGCCCAAGGATGCCGACCAATCGGTCAACCGATGCAAATCACCAAAGCTGAACGCAATATCATCTTGGAATTAGATGAGAAAGTACCGCTAATGGTGTTGCGAGATTTAATCTCTAGCTTGAGTGAAAAAGAGCGAATGTTGGCGCAGCATTCTCTGTTTGTTGGTATGGCAATGGATGAATTTAAACGTGCTTTACAGCAAGGAGACTTCTTAATTCGTAGCATCCTAGGAGTAGATCCTACAGCAGGAGCGATCGCTATTGGCGATGTTGTTCGTCCTGGACAACGCCTACAATTCCACCTCCGCGATGCTCAAGCTTCCGCTGAAGATTTGGAATTACTGCTAGAACAGTATCAAAATCAACAAGCCGCTGAACCCTCTGCTGTCGCTGCTTTAATGTTTTCCTGTGTAGGACGTGGTGAAGGACTTTACGGCAAACCCAATTTTGATTCTGAGCTATTTAGCCGCTATGTCCAAGATATCCCCATCGGTGGCTTTTTCTGTGGGGGAGAAATCGGCCCTGTGGGTGGCAGTACATTTATACATGGTTACACTTCAGTATTTGGGATTTGCCGCCAAATGAGTGCTGAGTTAGGTAACTCCTAAATCCTGTTTAACAGCAGAGTGCTATTATTATCAATCAAAGTAGGTGTGCCACTATTAGCGATCGCCCCATAAGTCTGAATATAGCGGCGCACTTCTTGGGGAAAATCTGGGTAGTCCATCAAAGCATCTCCATCGGCAATAGTTGCCCAAAAGTCGCGCAAACTAGGAGCTAGTTCTTTTGCCTGAGCTAATGGTAGATTTAAAGGATACTGAGTTAATAGCTTGACTAAAAAAGGAAAAGAGCGATCGCCCATCCACTGACGCGATAATTGTTGCAAGTCTGGAAAATCGGGTACTGATTCCACACGATGAGATAATATTTGCAACCATTCTCTACCGTGGTTATCCCGATGGAACTCTAAAACACGGTAAGGATGAGGATAACTAACTAAAGAACCAGTAGTAATATCATATACCCCTTCGGAGCAAGCAACATCCTGAACGTGCAAATGTCCGGTAAAAACTAGCTTGACTTGATAGCGCTGTAGTATTTGTAAAAGTTCGGGTGCATTTTCCAACATATAGCGGTTGCCTATAGGATGGCGCGATTGCTGGGGTATATGCTCAACAACATTGTGATGTACCATTACTAGTACTAATTCATCGGTAGACTTTGCTAGTACCTCTTCTAACCAATTTAGTTGTTTAGTGTCTAAGCGCCCTGTTTGCTCGCCCTGCTGATTAAAAAAGTTAGAATTTAAACCAATTAGTCTAACTCCCGGCAATAATTGATGAGTATAGTAGATTTGCTGTGGATTTTCATAGCCAAACTTACTGTAATAATGGGGAAAATCTGCAAAAGCAATTGATTGCTGATTTGCCATTAAAACAGGAACATCATGATTTCCAGGAACAACATAAACTGGAAAAGGTAACTGTGCTAATCGTTTTTGTAACCAAATATGATTATCTGGTTCACCGTGCTGAGTTAAGTCTCCTGGAAGTAAGAGAAAATCTAAATCAAGTTGTGTTAAATGTTCTATTACACTTTCAAAAGCAGAAATACTAACTTCTACCAGATGAAAACGACTGGGATGATCCCAGATTGTGTGAGGAAGTGCGAGATGTAAGTCACTGACTATAGCAAAACGGAAATTTAATGACATTGATTTCAAGATAAATTTAAAAACAGGTTCTAAAAAAGCTCTTTTCCACAAAGTATAACGCTTACTTTGTCAAGCTGTCTCAAAATATTTATATAGCAATATTATTTGTAGGTTATTTAGAAATAACCATTAATTTTTGTCACTGATAAGGAGTATCAACTTTGGCACCTGTCCGAGTTCGTCAACATGTTAATCCACTTGCCAAAAAGTATCAAACACCAGCGAGTCCTTTGGAGTGGGAAAAAATTTATGCCCAGCCAAACCAACCCCTACATCTAGATATTGGCTGTGCTAGAGGACAGTTTTTGTTGAATATGGCTAAAATAGAACCCAATTGGAATTTTCTCGGTTTAGAAATTCGAGAATCACTAGTGATTGAAGCGAATAAGTTACGCTGTGAGTCGGGTTTGGCAAACCTCAACTATTTGTTTTGCAATGTAAATAACTCATTACTATCACTTCTATCTTCACTGCCCAAAGGAACTTTACAACGTGTTACTATTCAGTTCCCTGATCCTTGGTTTAAAACCCGCCATGCTAAACGCCGTGTAGTACAACCAGAATTAGTAGAAGAATTAGCTAATTATCTGGCGATTGGAGGGGTCGTATTTTTGCAATCAGATATGGAGTTTATTGCCGTAGAAATGCGCGATCGCTTTGCTGCTAACCCAGCTTTTCAAATGGTTGGTACACAAGAATGGCTGGATGAAAATCCTTTACCAGTACCTACAGAACGGGAAACAACTACTAAACAAAAGGGTGAATCTGTTTATCGTAGTTTGTTTACAATGGTGCATAATACTGAGATGGGAAAATAGATTTTTATCATTACTAAATTTGACATTGGATAATACTAACTAAAAGTTTACTTTGAGTAATGACAAATCATCATCAAGGTTATTCTGAATATTTAATGTCATAATGTTATCTAATAAATGCTTAAGGCAATGAGTATTAATTTTGGTAGAGTTAATTAG
>JBBSOP010000270.1:0-7003 GCA_038259655.1 Chroococcales cyanobacterium | reverse complement strand
TGTCAGGTTATCCCCTGTCCGGCGGATTTTGTTCAAGTCGCCAAATTGTCCGACTGAGCTTTCACCTGGAAGTAATCTAGGTATGTTATTTGCCACTCTTGTTTTGGAAGATGCTTTTTTTGTTTGATAGTGAAAAAGGCTTCGCTATTTTCATTAAATCATGGAAGATTACTTTTGGTGAATGGAGGCGATCGCGCTTTTGGGCGTAAAGGGCGATCGCCCTTTTGGGGCGACTCGGGCGATCGCTTCCATGAATACATAAAATATGAACTATTTTTTAAGGGCAGGATGCTTGAGTCGCTTCGCCAATGTCATCTATTAAAAAATTATTATTATTGAGTACAAGAGTAAAATCTCTGTATTCACACGCTTGTTCTCTACCATCTTTAAAAGAATACAGCAACCAAACTGTCATTTTTGCTCTACTAGCAGATTGTTCAATAGGTTTGATCTGAGTAACTTTGATAAAGTTATATAGACTAACCCATTTTTTATTACCATCACTTGAAGGGTATTTTTTCTTGAAATCATCAGTAGTAAATATTTGTCCGGCTGCCTTATTATCTGTAGTTGTCAGTGCATAGAAGTTATTCAGAGTTTGCTCAGGTGTCGTTCTCACTGGGATATCTGAGGGTGAGATGGTACTGTTAGGTGAAGGTGGCAAAGATGGGGGTAAAGATTGGGGTGTTGAATTTGAAGGGCTATTAGATTTAGCCAAATTCTCTTGAATGGCGTTCCACCCAGCTTGACCTCCTAAAACTAGGACAGCACCACCTATCATAACACCCATCAAAATGCCGTATACTTTCCAAAGTTTTTGTTTGTCTGTTTGGTCATTCATAACTAAATGTTTCCTGTTTGATGAGTGAAATTTTATGAAACTTCAATATTAATGAGGTAGCCTGACTGATTGGGTGCAGAAATTTCAATAATATAATCTCCAGTATTTGGGAGTTTACCCTGCCATTGGGATACACCGTTCACAGCATTGCCTATTGTTTGATTATTAGGAGAAATAATTCTCACATTAATACTTCCCTGCCTAATTTGCACAGTCATACCCTGTCCGCTACCGCAGTTTAGTAAGTAGCGCTTTTTTTGATTTGCTGTTACACTGTCGCGAATTGTTGCTCCTGTACTACCTTTATCAAAGCTTACTCGTTCAGTTGAATCCGATGGTATAGATGAATTAGTTTGCGATCGCACTTCTGGTGCTACTGGAGTGCTTAAAGGCAAAGAGCTAGTAGATGGTGGCTTATTTTCTACAGTGGCTTTTGTCATATTCTGTTGAAGAGCATTCCATGCAGCTTGACCGCCTAAAATTAGCACAGCACCGCCTACCATTACACCCATCAAGATACCGTATACTTTCCAGATACTTCTTTTTTGTTCTTCATCGTTCATAGTTTTAGTTGGAGTTACTTAAGGTACATCATTGGAATTATTATGATTTAATTTATCATTTATTGACAGCCAGTTACGCTAGGTTTAATTGTCAACCACTCCTGAGTTAAAGAATAGTCACTTTTGACAAGTTTTCTTTTTCCTAACTCTGGATGCCTCTTATAAAAGATGTAATCGACTACGGCTTCACAGCGCTTGATACGATACCATTCTTCTTGTAAACTATATTCATCACTTCTGAGTTTTCGACCTGCTAGTTCAGGATATCTGTCATAAAAAATTTCATCGGCAATCTTATCAATTTCGTCTTCTGTCCCTATTTCCTGATTTGAGGGAATAGATTTTTTTGAAAGAGTTTCCGATTGCTCTGCTGCTGCTGGTTCTGGAGTGGTCAAAGGCACAGAATTAGTAGAGGGGGGCTTGTTTTCGACAGTGGCTTTTGGTGTATTCTGTTGAATGGCATTCCAGGCGGCTTGACCCCCCAGAATTAGCACAGCACCGCCTACCATTACACCCATTAAGATGCCGTAGACTTTCCAGAGTTTAGTTTTTTCGTTTTCTTCATTCATAAGCCCTATTTAGGTTACTTTTATTCTCTTTTTCCCGATTCATTTCCCAGTTCGCTGGATTTTTCAGATTCTCTTTTCCTGCGTTCTTTTTCTGACTCCCTAGAACCATCTAAATCTATAGCATCAGAGTTGAGCGAATGATAATCTTCTGCCTTATTAGACCTATCTTTGATTTGTGAAAAGACAGAATCGTTAGGAAACAGTGGAGCAGCTACTCGATTGTTCACATCTGCCAACCCTGAAGCAATCCCAGTAAACGTTACTACTCCTGCGGTAAATTTCTTGGAAACATCTCCTATTTTGGAAAAAATATTATTTGCTTTGCTCTGTACGCTTGCAATAGTAGTATCAACTTTTTTCATAGTTTCCCCAGCAGCATCAATTTTATTCAGAATTTCACCTACTTTATTCTGAACATCCTCAAGATTCTCTTTCTCGTCATTCACAGCATCCTTAGACTCACTTAGGTCAGCATCGCACTCTCGCTCTGCTTCTTCAAGTTCTGTCAAAGCTTCATCACGTTTTGCAATTTGTTCTGTAATTTCCGACTGTTTTTGCTGCATATCTTCTTTAATTGTTTCTAGCCTGCCTCTAGATTCATCAATCTCACTTGCTTTTTGCTCCATTTTTTGATTAACTTCCTGGTAAGCAACTTGCAAAGCCTCTCCCTCTAGTTCACCGAGTTTCTCCGAAACTGATTCTAATTTCTGCTCAAGGTTCTTCAGTTCTTGTGTCTTGGTTTCAATAATTTGTATCTGCTCATCTACCTCTTGCTCTGCTTGCTCTATCTCATCAACTACAACATCCAGATTGCTACTATCAGAAAAATCACTTTGCGCTCCTCGTTTTGAGTCGGCTGCCTTTTTTGATTTTTTAAAATCACTCATAGCTAATTACCTTCCATTTTTTTAGATAAAATTTGAATCTCATACTCAAAACGTTGCTTTTGAGCTTCTTTTTGTTGTATTTGTGCTTTAATCCCTTCCTTAGCTTCTGGTGGCTTAATTTCTAACTGTTTATTCAATCGCATGACATTATCATTTAATCGACTAATAGCAGCCTGAAAACCTAAAATTAACTTTTCTCTGTCACGCTCCATAAACTCATCCATAGAAACAATGACATCATCATCTTTGAAAAAGGTTTCTAGTTGTTCTCTGACACCTGGTTTATTCTTAAAGTTCTCTGTAGCTACCCGGCGAGCGGCATCCCAACCAGGGACATAATAGAAAGCTTCACCCGGTGAAAAAATACCCGATAACTGCGCTTCACCTTCCGTTAAACACATTGCCCTACCGAGATATTCTCTATCGTCGGGAGAAGGTAAGCGGTGCATTAGCTTTAAATTTGTAGCATCTACAATCGATTGTGCCAAAGCTGCTGGCGATTGATCGACTACGATTACTCCTTCTCCTGCTGCACGCATTTCACGCATGATTTGAGCAAACTTATCAACCACTTGAGATTTTGAATTAGCCTCATCTCCAGAAGTTTGGACTTTACCGAGCATATTATGGGCTTCTTCAACTAAAATTACATGGCGTAAATCTAAATCTGTTGCTCTCTCACCCGTGCGTTGTGGCTGAAACTGTCCAATTCTGACAGTGCGGATATACTCGAAAACAAAAACTAGCATGAACATAGAAAATAAAGATTGTTCTTCTTTATTTAACCCACCGAGCTCAAAAATCACGGGTTTGCTAATAAGTTCCGCGAATGGCAGTGGTCTGTTTGCTTGCAGCATTGAACCCTCCCCTCTTTTAGAAACCAGTCGAGATAGTCTTGCTTTCAGCGCCCCTTTCATGCGATCGCCTACTTCTCGATCGCTTCCATAATTCTTCTGGGCTAAATCAAGAACTTTATTATAGAGTTCTTGCATTGTAGGAATTTCCAAAGGCTTCCCATCTTGACCAACCTCCCCACCCCGACTGTGAGCTAATTGCCATTTCTTCTTATCATAATGGTAATCAATAGCTTCTTGAATAAAAGACGGCAGCGGATTTTCTAGAGGTAATGCTCCCATAAAGCAGTCAAATATCCTTGAAATATGTTCTTGTAACGCAATTCCAGGCATTACATCAAAGGGGTTAAAGCGCAAAGGAGTAATCAATTCTTGACCGGGTGTGAAAATGAGCAAATCATCTTTAAATTGGGGTAATCTCTTTAGATAACGATATTCTGGTGTCACCTTGGGGTCAAATACCATAAAAGGTATTCTATGGTTTTCCCATAACTGAGTCAAAATGTTAAAAGTTGTGGTTGTCTTACCACTACCCGAACCCCCAACGACAAGCAGATGAGTTTTTAGCTGCTCAATATCAAATTCACAAAGCTCATCAGTTTTAACATTGCGGTAGTAGTTACCGATAGTAATTGTTTTACGCTTTGTATCCTGCGATTTTTCAGAAACAAAAGCTGAGCCTGTATCGTACTCCACACCTGCACAAGGCTGATTGATTGGGATGGGTAAACGGAAAAATGCTGCCGCTTCATCCAAATCTACTAAGCGATGCAATCTTTTTAGCATTCCTGGCCCGCCGGGAAATCCACGCAGTATCTTTCCTGATGTATCCCACATTCCCGGCGTACAACTTTGTTCGTTTATATTAACTTGCAATGCGGTTTGTACTGCATATTGGCTATCAATAACTTGTACGACTCGCGGACTAACTGTATTTGCTGTACAGGTTGACGCTAGCTGGTTAGCAACGCTTTGACAAGTATCGCCATCAGGCGAAAAAACCCGGAAGCTGTAGAGAAAAACTATCCCTGAATAATACCTTTTCTTGATATCTTCATAAACTGACTTTGCTCTTTGAGTATTGCTGTCAGGATCGATCTCTTCTTCACGGATACCCTTACTGATTTGATTTAGTGCCTCTAAATATCGAGAAGTGGTTTTTTTCTCGTAGCCTTCTACTCTCGTTGGCACTAAGGTTAAATCGATACAGACAGGTTGTTTATATCCTTGAAGTTGCTCAAATAAGGCTACCATATTATTCGCCTTATTAACTTGAAAGCTGCCAGGGGAATAATAAAAATTTTGACGCTGCCGATCGTCGGGGTCTAGCCATTGAAAAATTTCTTCTGACTTGATAATTTCATAGCAAGAAAGCTGCTGATTAGAGTCAAGCCACAAGGGTCGCGAGTCAAATTTATTTTCTGTATTCTCCTCAAATTGGTAGAGGGGAGACTTCAAGCTACTCTTAATATGTTGTGCTTGCTTTTTATGAAGAGCCACTATTTCTTGATTGCTATTACTTGCTACCCGTGCCAGCAAATATATTTCTGTAGATTTAGACCCTTCCGACGCTGGATGATAAACTATTCTCAAACTATAGCCGCAGCAACTATTAGTAGTTGAATCATCAAATTGGCTATAGCTGAAATAAGCGAGACTTTTGAGTAAACTTTTTTGCCACCCCGCAACAAAACCGACTTTTCCAGACGGATCTAAATGTTCCATGAGCTTAAAGCGACCTGATGCAAAGTCAGAAAGTGCCTTCAGCTTAAAAACGTTTACAGCATGAAAATTGTAAGTATCGATTTCTTGAGGCTGACCTGTACCTGGTGCAGAACCTCTCCAGTATTGGACTCCAGATGTATTAGGAAGCATGGTAGTATTTACTGAAACTCATTAAGGATATCTTTCTTGCTTTCTGGGATAATTTCTTCGTTTTTAGTCTGATGCACAAATTCTTTAACTGTGCCTCCTTTTTGCAGCATATTGTTGTGGATAATCTTGCTAACTGAGCGAGACATTATTGTATGCAGCACTCTCAAATCATCCCACTGAAAACTTCTGGATAGGCGATTGCGTTTTAGTTCTTCTTCTTCCAGCTTGATTTTTTCTATTTTCCTGTTTCTTTCTATATTATCCTCTTGATAGATAGCAAGTTGCGAGTCATACTTTCTCTTCGATTCAGCTACCTGAGAATTTGATGTGATGTAAATTCCTAATGCACCAATTACTCCAACTATGCTAAGGACTTGTAAACCCCCATTCCCTGAAACAAAGAAACCAGCAGCGATGAGCGCCAAGACCACTAAAGCTGCATCTGGAATTAAAGGTTGAGTGTTAGCTGCTTGAGGTCGTATTGGTGCTGCGGGTAGTTCGGACGGTTTTTCTGGCTGGACAATCATCATCATTTGAATATCTGCCCAATTGGAGTCACCGAAGTAATCGATTCCCGCAATAAACTGCATATTAGTATAGATAGAGTTTCTGAGATGGGCTGTAACCCTAGCCCTCACATCTTTATCAATTTTGAGTGTGTTTCCAGCACCTTCTATAATCCAACCAGCGTTGGTATACAAAACATCAATGGGGACTTGCTGTGCTTGCAGTTCCGCTTTGAGGATGTCATGTAAGTTAACTGTCTCAAACTTGAATCCCTTTGTTTCTATTACGGCAGAAAACTCCCAAATAACCCAAGATTGCGTCAGAATGGCTGGTTTTGACTGTAATATCGTCTTTTCACTTCTAAAATCATTCATAGTCATATCTCCTCTCAAATCTGGGATTTTTAGAAAGCAACTGCTAAGCTTCCCTCACCAAACGATCCGAAGTTGATCGCCCGCAAGCAGCTTGCAATCCTCTATTTGTCTATCAGGCTAGAACCCTAACTTTTATGCAAAAGTTACCGAATTCTTTACAAAAGTTTACAAATAGCCTTAGCTACCGATAAACTTCCAAGCTTCTATGACCAAGCAAAAATCTTGCATAGCAAAGCTTTCGCCGATCGCACTCACAAACATGAGCCCAATCCCCAGAAGGCGCATTGCACCCTCCTATTTATCTATCGGGGCCACATCCACAAAATTATGCAAAACCCAGAAAATAAATTAAAAAATTTCGTTACCGCCCCAGAGACTAGAACCAAAGCCCGAAGTACATCAAGTTTTAGCTTATCTCTCCTGTCAAGTCACTAACTCTAGTCAGTGACAGCCCAAAAGCAGTCTCACAAACCTTTTGACTTGTAAGTAGCACCATTTGCCTTTCAGCTTTCACTTATAATAAACTACCTCTA
>JBBSOP010000269.1:0-7012 GCA_038259655.1 Chroococcales cyanobacterium | reverse complement strand
TTTTTCCAACCGTCGAACTCACGTTAAATGAAAACCACATCAGGATTTTGATGTGGTTGAAAATATTTTAAGTGATGTAAATATCACAATTTAGTAGTTATATTTCAGATATATCTATAGGACTATCTTGAGATTGACGACGGCGAAACACAACCATTGCTGCACCAATTATTCCTAAACCTAATAGTGTAGCTGGCTCAGGAACAGAAGTAGTAGAAGTAATAGTAGTGAATAAAGCACCAGAAAAAGCTAAATTCTTAACTGAGCCACCACTACTAAGAATTGACTCGACATTAGCAACTTTTACATTATTGACTTGAAAAGATAAGTTTCCTGCTCCTTGAGATTTTGACCCATCTTCACTGCTAAATAATCCATAAAGTGCAACGTCTATAGCTACGTTTTCACCGCTTTGTTTGAGTTCATACTTTGCAGAACTCAAATTAAATGTATTGATTTTATCTGTGATTGTGGCAGATTCAGCAGCAGACTGAACTGTACCAGGTATGAGGGTTTTACCAAAATCAATAAAAGGATTTTTTACAGATAAAGGAGAAAACTGAACAATATTATTTATTTTGGCTGTGTTAAATGACGTAAAACTTCCTGTTTGAGCTGCAAGAGCAATTGGTGTTATGGGCTGAGGAGAAAAGGTTAGAGATTTTGCTGATAATTCTACTAAGCTACTTGCTGAATTAGGAGGCGAAAAAGTATATCCACTACTTAACTGAAAGTCACCATTAAAAGAGGCTGCGATCGCAGAATTAGCAAAAGTAAATATTCCAGCAAAAGATAATGGTACTGCAACAGTGGCAGCAAAAAGTACATCTAGTAATCTAGATGAAAAAGCAATTATTTTCATTTTATTTTCCTATAAGAATGTGACAGAACTGAGCGCGTTCTGTATGGAATCTACGAGATTCACTGCATAGTTTATTTGTTACTTCGATAGATTCTCACGAATACTTAAAACAGACAACAAGCCGCATTCCACACTTGCAACTGTCACACTCAGTATTATTCGCTAACCGATTAGGAAGTTGTAGTATAAAATAAATCACTGATAGCTTTTTTAAGAGATTCGCCGCAGACAAAGCTGCTAAGAACGTTAAGCGTAAATTCTGGCGTTAAAAAGAGAAAATCAATTTAAAACGTTGAATTTATTGATTTTCTATCTGGAAAACCACAGACTCATGTTGTATTTAGCCTCAGGCGTAAATTTTTATCTATGGGACTCACATCTGAATTTATGAACAAGACTTCAGATATAATCCTTGTGAAAACGGGTTTTTCAGACTCAGTATATTTTCAAAAATCAAATTTTTAAGGATTAACTATGGAACCTATTTCTCTAATTATTACTGCTTTAAGCGCTGGTGCGATCGCCGCTGCGAAGGATACCGCAGGAACAGCCGTTAAAGATGCCTATCAGGGGTTGAAAACCTTGATTAAGAAAAAGTTTGAAAGTGAACCAAAAGCACAAATGGTTCTGGAAGAACATGAAACAGATCCCGAAACCTATGAAGCACCACTTAAAAAGAAATTAGCTGAAGCTGGTGCTGATAAAGATGCAGAAATTATTAAGTTAGCGCAGGAGTTATTGAAACAGGAAAAGCCTGAAGAGTCAGCAGCAGGTAAATACAATACGGTGTTTCAAGGAGAAGTAAAGGGCGCTCAGGTGGGCGATCGCAACACACAAACAAATACATTTAGCTAAAACCCACTAGAGTATTAAAATGAACCATGCAGAGTTTCAAGGAGAAGTTAAGGGCGCGCAGATTGGCGATCAAAACATTATCTACAATTATTTCTACTACAGAGAAGAGATAAAACCTACATCTGTTGACGCTGCTGATGAATATCTCCTTTGTCCTTATCGCGGGTTGTTTCATTTTGGCCCCAACGATGCAGATGTTTTCTTTGGGCGGGAAATATTTATAGAACAACTTTATATTACAACTAAAACTCGTAATTTTATACCCGTGTTGGGTGCATCGGGAAGTGGTAAATCTTCGGTGGTGTTAGCGGGATTAGTCCCTAAGTTACAAAAAGAGGGTCATTGGCAGTTTACTCACTTTCGTCCTGGTGCTGATCCTTTCCATGCTTTAGCTTTAGCTCTTGTTCCTCTTTATACGCCTAACTTAGATCAAACTGACGAAATTGCTCAAGCCCGAAAGTTAGCTGGTTACTTGCAAGATGGCTCGGTTCTTCTCTCAGACGTTTTTGCTAAAATTCAGCAAAATCACCCTAATCATCGGCTGCTATTGATTGCTGACCAATTTGAAGAAATTTACACTCTCTGTAACAATCAGGAAATTCGCCGTCAATTTCTCGATTGTTTATTAGCCAGTCTAAAAACTCCTAATTCCCTGTCTTCACCGGCTATGGTGTTGGTGACAACAATGCGGGCAGATTTTTTGGGAAATGCTCTCTCCTTTCGTCCCTTTGCTGATGTTTTGCAAAATGCTGATGTGAAACTGGGGCCAATGAATCGGAAAGAACTAACAGAAGTCATTGAAGAACCTGCCAAAAAATTAGGGGTGACATTTGAAACAGGACTGGTAGAACGCATTCTGGATGATGTGGAAGACCAACCAGGAAATTTACCTTTGCTAGAGTTTGCTTTCCGACGGCAAGACATTGGCTTCTAGCAGTGAGGACAGGACGATCAAACTCTGGAATCTAGAGACAGGCAAGGAAATCCGCACTCTCAAGGGACATGATAGCCCTGTCTCTAGCGTCAGTTTTAGCCCCGACGGCAAGACATTGGCTTCTGGCAGTTATGACAACACCATCAAACTCTGGAATCTTCCAGATTTAGAGTTAGATCCTTTAATGGGGCGCAGTTGTGATTGGGTGCGGGGTTATTTACAAAACCCTAATGCAAATCTTAGCGAGAGTGACAGGCACTTGTGCGATGGTATTGGCACGCAAAATTAAAGTAGTGGCGGCGATAGAATCTAGCCTTTCTATACCAATTCTGGATGAAGATGCGCGAGTTATATAACGAACCGCAAAGGACGCAAAGGACACAAAGAAAGAACTAAAAGAAAGGAATTTGGCGCAGTCTCATAAAGAAACGGTATTACAGGATGAAATTAACTATCTAAACCCATTGCCCAGGATCTAGTTGATAGTAACGTTGTAGTAACTCATAAAGTGCCGGATGCTGCTTTAACAATTGGTGCGGTTTTTCAAAAAACGTTTCAGTCGCTACGGCAAAAAATTCTGCGGGATTAGTCGCACCATAGCTATTCATCACGGTTTTTATACCTTTTTGAACATCATTGCAGAGTTGTTGATATTCTTCTGTCATTACCCTAGCCCAAGTTACATAGTCTGAGTTGCGTTGCAAAATAGGAACACCCTCAGCTTTACCATCTTCTTGATCTAATTGGTGGGCAAATTCGTGCAGAATTACGTTATGTCCATCTCTCCAGTTACTAATGTCTTGTTGTACTTGTTCCCAAGACAATATCACTTGGTCATTAATCCATGATTCCCCTAATCTGGCTACACGCCTTTCTTCGATAATATAATTTCCAGTGGCTACGGTTTCATTCACAAAATAAGTACTGGGATAAATTAAAATCGAACGAAGTTTAGGAAAATATTCTCCTCGCTCATTTAATAAAAGCAAACAAGCGACAGCCGCAACAGTTAACTTCATTTCTTCTGTTACTTGCAATTCCCCACAGCCAATAAATTGTTTTTCTGCTAAGAACACTTGAATATGTCCCTGTAGCCGTCTACGTTCTATGGGAGAAAGCCGCAGATAAAGAGGAAAATTATTCTCAATAATGGCATTCCAAAGCGGTGGAAAAGGACGTTTTTTAAAACGGCTTCTTCGCTGTTTAATTAGGAAGGGGCTGAATATAATTACGATAATAATCAGCCCTATAATTAGAAAAACACTAATTGTTGCAACCATTGATTGCTATTTCATTTAGTGGATAATTAGGCGTTGCATAAATGCGGGATGAGTTACCTCACGCAGAGGCGCAGAGGCGCAGAGAGAATAAGGAGTTTTAGATTTCAATACACAAATTTCATCCCTTGATTCAGCAACGTTTTTTATCTAACCCATTTGTGCTACTTCATCTACTGCTTTTGGTACTCCCGCAGTTAAAACTTCATGCCCATCAGGTGTGACTAATACATCATCCTCAATGCGAATACCAATGCCAACCCACCTTGGATCAGTTGCTGGTTGGTCTTCTGCTAATTTAGTATCAGGCACAATATACAGCCCTGGTTCTACAGTTAGTACTTGCCCTGGTTGTAAAATCTGCGGTTTATCTTCACCGTGCTGATAAACACCTGCATCATGGACATCCAAGCCTAACCAATGACTGGTGCGGTGCATATAATATGGTTTGTATTTCTCTTCTTCAATTAACTTGTCAATTTCACCTTTGAGGATGCCTAATTCAACTAAACCTTCAGTCAAAACACGTACTGCTGTATCGTGAATTGAGTTAAAAGAGTTACCGGGTTTTACTTGAGCGATCGCCTGTTTTTGTGCTTCTAATACAATCTCATATAATATCTTTTGTTCTGATGTAAATTTACCTCCTACAGGAAATGTCCTGGTAATATCGGAGTTGTAATAACCGTATGCACAACCAGCATCAATTAAAAGCAATTCCCCATCTTGCATCTGCCGATTATTCTCGATGTAGTGCAGTACACAAGCATTAGCACCGGAAGCCACAATTGAAGGATAAGCCGGGCCAATTCCCCCCCGCAACCGAAAGATGTGTTCTATTCCCGCCTGGATTTCGTATTCATAGCGTCCAGGTATACTAGCTGCCATTGCATTATTATGAGCTTCAACTGCGATCGCTACAGCTTGACGCATCAATTTTAACTCGGCTTCACTTTTAATTAATCTCATGCTGTGCAGGACTGGGCCGGTATCTGCAATGGCAATTGGCCCTGTACCCCGCTTGGGATAAGTCCGTAGTAAAATTTGGTAATGTTGGAGAATTTTGTCGTTAAAATTGCGATCGCGTCCTAAATGATAGTAAATGCGATCGGCTTTTTCTAAATACTGCGGTAACTTTTCATCTAGTTCGGCAATGGGGTAAGCTTCATCTGCACCATACATCTCTTTGGCTGCATCTACCCCGCAACGATAACCAGTCCAAACCTCTTTTTCTAGATCTTTGGGTTGGACAAACAACACAAACCGATGTTCGGGATGATGGGGTGCTAAGACTGCCACTGCTTGGGATTCGTTAAAGCCTGTTAGATAGAAAAAATCACTATCTTGGCGATAAGCGTACTCGACATCGTTGTGCATCACTGCCATTGGCGCACTACGGAAAATGGCTGTACTATTACCAATTTTTGCCATTAACTGCTCGCGACGCTGCCGATATTCTGCTTCCATAGCTAATCAATATGTGAATTTATGGTGTTATTTTACACTTTTGATAACAATGAAGTTGGATGATTTATACTTTTTAGTTGGAATACTCTTTTTTCTTATATATTCAAAATTTTATAGAAACAAACCACAAAAGACACAAAGAAATAAGAATTTCAGGGAGGTTTTGTGTAACTTTTATAAAAAATGAAATAGCCCTGCCTGCTGCCACTATCAAAATAATTGTTTTTATTCTGCAATTTATAGCCCAAATTCATCGATGAGTTGGGTTACGGTAAAAATCAAGTTGATAAGTATCATCAATCTTAATTTTTATCAGTATCTAAATATGCAATCGGGAATATTTTTGCTTTTTTTGAGTTTATTTTTATACTTTTATTGCCAATATTAAGATTTGTATGATATTGTGAAATGTGATGATCAAATTCTTGTTTAACAAGTATTTTCGACCTTTTTGTAATTGGTAAAATCAAGTCAGATGTTAAGACCAGAGAAAGTTTTAGTCACTATTACACAAAGAAACTGTCCACCTTAAAGATTTCGTTAAATCTTTGAGGATAAGGTTAACGCATCAAGTTTTGAGTGTGTTTTAAGTGATTAGATTGGTCTAAATCTACTTTAAAAACATTAGAAATGAACTAATTACTGGTGATCTCAAGAGAGCTTGATTGTGAGAATTTAGACTATTTTATCTGAAAGCTATAGAGAATTATCAGCTTTTAATGGCCTCAAATGAAAATTATCCTGGAGTATTTTGGTCATTAATTAAGATCTAAATTTCACTCATGAATTAGAAGTTTTATATGTCATGAAAATTCAAATTATACAAAGCTTAATCTGCTTGTGAAACTTTCAAAGTATAGTTTTCTGTATCCTAAATTGAACCAAAGCGGAGGATGATTTGAATACAACAGTTTTGCGGCGAGAGTGGTTATCTAATGTCAAAACAGATATATTAGCAGGAACATTAGTTGCCTTAGCACTCATTCCAGAGGCGATCGCCTTTTCTATTATTGCAGGTGTAGATCCAAAGGTTGGATTATATGCCTCATTTATTATTGCTGTAGTGACAGCATTTGTCGGTGGACGACCGGGTTTAATCTCAGCGGCTACTGGTGCAATGGCACTACTGATGATTACTCTAGTCAAGCAACACGGACTGGAATATCTTTTTGCAACCACGGTTCTGACGGGCATCATCCAAATCATTTTTGCCTGGCTGAAGTTAGGTAGTAAGCTGAAATACGTTCCCCGTGCTGTAATGATTGGCTTTGTAAATGCCTTAGCCATTCTCATCTTCATGGCACAGTTACCGCAGTTAATGAATGTTCCTTGGCAAGTATACCCGATGGTAGCTGGCGGTTTAGCCATCATTTATGTATTACCTCGATTTACCAAAGCCGTACCGTCGCCATTAGTTGCCATTATTGTTCTGACAGCCATTTCTATCATTGGTAAAATTGATGTTCCCACCGTAGGTGATATGGGTGAATTACCTACAACTTTACCCTTTTTCAAACTTCCCCAAATACCACTCAACCTAGAAACACTCCAGATTATCTTTCCCTATGCAGTCACTTTATCAATTGTGGGTTTGCTGGAGTCATTATTAACAGCATC
>JBBSOP010000268.1:0-7017 GCA_038259655.1 Chroococcales cyanobacterium | reverse complement strand
GCAGAGAGCGCAAAGTTAAGAGGTAAAGAAGAGAAATTGAAAAACTCAATCAACTATCAAAACTTTTGCGACAGACCACTACGAACTGAACTTACCCATCAATTTAAACTTGACACACTACTAAACAAAAAAAGCGGGCTTTTCAGCCCACCCCAAGATTAGAGAACATTCAGTTGCTATTAACCCAATAATTGTTTAGCTTTAGCTAACACATTATCAACACTGAAGCCAAACTTCTCCAAACAGACACCGCCTGGAGCCGAAGCACCAAAGCGATCAATACTAACGGTATCGCCTTCAGTACCCACATACTTGTGCCAGCCGAAACTAGCAGCAGCTTCTACAGACAACCGCTTGGTGACAGCTTTAGGCAGAATAGACTCTTTATAAGCTGCATCTTGGGCATCAAATAAATCGGTTGAAGGCATGGAAACAACGCGGACTTTTTTACCTTCGCTGGTAAGTTTCTCGGCTGCGGTAACACAAAGGCTCAATTCTGAACCAGTACCAATCAAGATGATATCGGGTGTACCTTGGCTATCCATGACTGTGTATCCACCCTTAGCCACACCTTCCATCGATGTACCTGCCAAATTTGGCACAGCTTGACGGGTAAACGCTAACAAAGTTGGATCATTTTGCTTGGCCTTCTCAATTGCCACTTTGTAAGCACCAGAACATTCGTTTCCGTCTGCGGGACGAATCACTGTGAGATTAGGAATGGCTCTTAAGGAAGCTAAAGTTTCAATCGGTTGGTGTGTGGGGCCATCTTCACCTTGTCCAATCGAGTCATGAGTCATCACCCAAATCGAGCCGGCTTGGGACAGAGCAGATAAGCGGATGGCAGCACGCATGTAGTCTGTGAAAATCAAAAAGGTAGCGCCGTAGGGAATTAATCCCGAACCATGCAGCGCAATTCCGTTGCAGATTGCGCCCATACCATGTTCCCGCACTCCAAAGTGGATGTTGGGGTTTTCGTATTGTCCTTTTTGGAAGTCGCCTTTACCTTTGACTTCGGTCAGGTTGGAATGAGTCAAGTCAGCCGAACCACCAATCAATTCAGGTAAAACTGCCGCTAATTTGTTGAGGCAATTTTCTGAGTGCTTACGGGTAGGTAATCCTTTGTCTTCTGCGGTGTAGCTGGGTAGCACTTTATCCCAACCGTCGGGGAGTTTGCCGCTAATATAACGTTCAAATTCAGCCGCGTCTTGGGCATATTTGGCTTTGTAAGCGTCAAAGGCTTTGTTCCATTCGGCTTCGTAGTTAGCGCCGCGCTCAACTGCTTTACGTGTATGGTCGAGAGCGTCTTGGGGGACTGTGAAAGGTTCATGTTCCCAATGCAAGTTGTGCCGGGTTAAAGCGACTTCGTCAGTACCTAAAGCAGCACCGTGAATACCAGCAGTGTTTTGTTTGTTGGGCGAACCGAAACCAATTGTGGTTGTCACCTTAATCATGGTTGGTTTATCGGTGACAGCTTTGGCTTCGTTGATTGCTTTTTCAATCGCCGCTAAATCGGTATTACCGTCTTTAACATGTAAGACGTGCCAACCATAAGCTTCAAAGCGCTTAGAAACATCTTCGGTGAATGCTATATCTGTAGAACCATCGATAGAGATGTGGTTGTCGTCATACAAAGCAATTAATTTGCCTAGTCCCAAATGCCCAGCAAAAGAACAAGCTTCACCGGAAACTCCTTCCATGTTGCAACCATCACCTAAAATTACATAAGTGTAGTGGTCAACAATTTTGGCATCGGGTTTGTTAAATTTGGCAGCAAGATGCGCTTCTGCGATCGCTAAACCGACTCCATTGGCAATCCCTTGACCTAGAGGGCCTGTGGTGACTTCCACGCCTTCGGTCATGAAGTTTTCGGGGTGTCCAGGGGTTTTAGATTCCCATTGACGGAATTGCTTGATATCTTCCATGCTCACGCTGTCGAAGCCTGTCAAATAAAGCAGGGCATACAGCAACATCGAGCCATGACCAGCAGACAAGACAAAGCGATCGCGGTTGAACCATTTGGGATTCTTGGGGTTATATCGCATAAAGCGATCCCACAGTACGAAAGCCATCGGAGCCGCGCCCATCGGCAATCCTGGGTGTCCCGATTTGGCTTTTTCTACGGCATCAACAGCCAAAAAGCGAATCGAGTTAATACAAAGTTCTTCGAGGGATTGGGTTGCAACAGCCATAATCTCTTGTTCTTAACGACGGGTTAGTACTCTTCGTAGCTCTCACTCTTGCCGGGGTTGTTTTTAGATTCCCCCGCAGTATCTTCATCATCCCATTACGGATTGTTGATCTACAAGCGGGATCTTCTGAGTTTCTGGTGATAAATCAAGCTGATAATTTGGTCATATTGAACGCCTATTTTATCAGGGAATGATATCTGTGATACTTTTCACGCCTTGGTTTCATCAAAGTTGACCAGTGGCAAAATTGGGAATTTTAGGGGTATTTTTTAAAAGCTAAGGTGACATTATGACCACCAAATCCAAAAGAATTGGATAGTGCTACTGCAACTTTTTGAGCGCGACTATGATTAGGAACGTAATCTAGATCACACTCTGGATCAGGATTTTCCAGATTCAAAGTTGGGGGAATTTGATCGTTAGCGATCGCCAGTACAGTGGCGACAGCTTCGATACCACCAGAACCACCCAACAAATGACCAGTCATAGATTTAGTTGAGCTAATAGCTACCTTATAGGCATGTTCGCCTAAAGCTTTTTTCATCGCGGCAGTTTCAGTCGAATCATTCGCTGGGGTACTAGTGCCGTGAGCGTTGATGTAGCTGACTTGTTCTGGGGTGATACCTGCGTCTTTCATAGCCAACTGTATAGCTCTAGCGGCTCCTTCTCCACCGGGAACTGGAGAGGTAATATGGTAAGCATCACAGGTCATGCCATAACCGACCATCTCCGCATAAATGTGAGCGCCGCGACTAATGGCATGTTGGAGTTCTTCTAAAATCAAAATTCCTGCACCTTCACCCATGACAAAGCCATCGCGATCGCGGTCAAAGGGACGGCAAGCATGAGCAGGGTCGTCATTGCGAGTTGAAAGCGCTCTCGCTGCGGCAAATCCTGCCACAGACAAGGGTGTAACTGCCGCTTCACATCCCCCACAAATCATCGCCTGGGCATAACCTCCTTGAATTAAGCGAAAAGCATCTCCGATGGCGTTGGAACCAGCCGCACAGGCAGTTACAGTACAGGTATTTGGCCCTTTAGCACCAGTATGAATCGCTGTTAACCCAGCTGCCATATTGGCAATCATCATCGGAATCATAAATGGACTACAGCGATCGGGACCACGGTTGAGGTAAATTGTTTGCTGGTCTTCTAAAACCTTAATGCCGCCAATCCCAGAACCAATTATCACCCCTATCTGTTCGGCGTTCAGTTCATTAATGACTAATTTCGAGTCCGAGACGGCTTGTTTAGCAGCCGATACCCCAAATTGGGCAAATCGATCCATGCGCTTGGCTTCTTTGCGCTCCATGTAATCATGAGGATCGAAGTTTTTCACCTCACCAGCAATGTGACAATCGTGGCTAGATGCATCAAACGAGGTGATCTGACCAATGCCATTACGCCCACTTAATAATCCTTCCCAATATTCTGTTGGTGTGTTACCAATAGGTGTAATCGCGCCAACACCAGTTACAACAACGCGCTTACGTTTATAATCTGTCATGACTCAGTTAAAGGTGGCGATAAAGCTGCTATCTATACAAGAAAATACAGGGCTGAGTTCCAAGTCCTAAGTCAGCAGCGCCGTAAAGCCTGCGGCATAGCTACGCTTAGGACACTGCCTCCTCAAATCAGACAACATTTTCACCAGTCGCTGAGGTTAGGCTAGCCCCACCCGCAGCGCGCAGTTTCTGGCAAAAGGGAACCCTCTTTTGAACTGCTCACTGGCTCATCAGGACTTGGAACTCAATGTTTTAGGCGGATGCAGCAACTTTGTTGTTGATGTAATCCACTGCTTCTTGAACCGTTGTAATTTTTTCGGCGGCTTCATCTGGAATTTCGATATCAAATTCCTCTTCCAAAGCCATGACTAATTCAACAGTATCTAAAGAATCTGCCCCTAGATCGTTGGCAAAATTGGATTGAGGTGTAATTTTTTCAGCCTCAACACTGAGTTGATCGGTGACGATCTTCTTAACCTTTTCAAAAATTTCTGTTTGACTCATAGATAAAAGTCCTTGACCAGTTGCTACTATCTGCTGTTTATGGGCTACGTGCTTTTGAGCATATACATCTTATCGTCAAGCGCGATCACCCGTATACTAGCAAGGGTTTTTCTCAAGGAAAACTCTTCAAAGAGCAGTTGGGTACTAAAAGGCGCTATTCGATAGTTAGTATGTTGCCAAAGCATTTGAAAATGCCAGATACTTGCCCTTTAAGAGCAAGTGTGGTCATTATCAGTTACGCGAT
The DNA here is from genome assembly GCA_038259655.1 of Chroococcales cyanobacterium. Lineage (GTDB taxonomy): Bacteria > Cyanobacteriota > Cyanobacteriia > Cyanobacteriales > Nostocaceae > Halotia. Next base: position 2,572 of record JBBSOP010000268.1, on the reverse strand, counting down.
CGCATCACACAGTGCGTAAATGCTTCTGTTTACCAATTGTTACTAAATTTTGAGGTGAATGTCCAAATAAAGATACATTCCTTGTTAAGAATGATAAAACAGTCACCTAAAGAATTGTTATATTGTCGGGGGCGGCTGCCCTAATTCAAACATATTTATATGCTATCTCACACACTAAAATACGCTTACTTCCCTGGTTGTGTTGCCCAAGGAGCTTGCAGAGAACTTTATCAGTCAACTCAAGCTTTGACTAAAGCATTGGGTATTCAATTAATTGAACTTAAAAAAGCTGCTTGCTGCGGGTCTGGTACGTTTAAAGAAGATTCCCAATTACTCGAAGATACTGTTAACGCTAGGAATATCGCCTTAGCAGAAGAATTAAACCTACCTTTACTAACTCATTGCAGTACCTGTCAGGGTGTGCTTGGTCATGTTGATGAACGCTTAAAAGAATGCCAAAAAACTAACCCCGCCTACATTGAGCAGGTAAATGGCTTGCTGCATAAAGAAAGCTGTTTACCTTATCGCGGTAGTACCCAAGTTAAGCATCTCCTCTATGCCTTAGTTAAAGATTATGGTTTAGAAGCAATTTCCCAACGTGTTACCCGTAAGTTATCGGGATTAAAATGTGCAGCTTTTTATGGCTGCTATCTGCTGCGCGCTCAAAAATCTATGCCTGACGATGACCCTTTCCAACCAGAAGCAATGGAAAATATGTTTCGTGCGGTGGGTGCAACGCCAATTTATTACCGTGGCCGTACCCAATGCTGTGGTTGGCCTCTTTCTAGTTACGCTACTACCCAATCTTTCAAGATGGCTGGGATGCATATTCAAGAAGCTTTAGCAGCTGGTGCTGATTGTATAGTTACTCCTTGTCCTCTGTGCCATCTGAATTTAGATTCGCGTCAACCGGAAGTGGAAAAGGTAATTGAGCAAAGGCTAGGTTTACCAATACTGCATTTACCTCAGTTGATTGCTTTGGCGTTAGGAGTTAGTCCCAAGGAACTGGGCTTAGAACGTCATATTGTTTCTACAAAACCAGTACTGGAGAAATTAGGATTTTAGTTTTTGGAGTACAAGATTAGAGGTACAAAAATTTTGTACCTTTATAAATCCATAAATTCTGAAAGTTCCAAGTTCTGGGCTTGAAGTAATCAAACTTTCAATTAATCATTATTGAGTTGACGTTGCAGTTGTTTTAATGTTTGATACATATCTGGTAGGCGGTTATAGATGGCAGATACCTTAAGATACAGTTTGTGAGGAATTGCTGGCATCCCAGAGACAATTTCTCCTGGAGCGATATCATGATGGATTCCGGCTTTAGCCGAGGCGATCGCTCCGTCGCCAACTTTTACCTGATTGGAAACTCCTGACTGTCCTGCCAAAATGACGCGATTTCCTAATTTTGCCCCTCCTGCCATCCCGGCTTGACCTGCGATCGCACAGCCAGAACCGATGTGGGAACCATGACCGATTTGGACTAAGTTATCAATTATAGTATTGCGACCTACTCGTGTTTCACCTACAGATGGGCGATCAACGGCGCTATTGCTGCCAATTTCTACGCTATCTTCGATCACGGTACGACCGGATTGTTCAACTTTGAACCATCCTGTGCGGGTAGGCACAAAACCAAAACCTTCTGCACCAATGACAGTTCCACTATGAATTACACAATCTGCACCAATTTGGGTGCGTTCGTGGATCGTACAGTTAGCATGTAAAGTAGTGCGATCGCCTATTGTTGCGCCTGGATAAATCACTACATTAGGATGAATAATTGTCCCGTTGCCAATTTCCACTTCTTGCTGAATTACAACATGAGCGCCAATATAAACATCATTGCCAACTTTTGCCGTGGAATGAATTACAGCCGTAGGATGTATTTCTGGGTTGGGGCGGTATGGTTGGTAGAATAGAGTAATAACTTTTGCAAACAGCAGTCGCGGATCTGGGGTAGTTATCCAGGCAATACCTCTTTCCTGTGCTTGTGATTGTAATGTTTTGTCTTGGGGCAAGATTAAAGCACTAGCATTTGTTGTACTTACAAAAGATGCAAATTTTGCTCCTTCTACGTAGCTGAGAGTACCATTTGTAGCCTCGTCTAAAGCAGCTAATCCTGTAATTTCCGGATCATAGTCTTGGTTTACAGTCAGACTATGTTCGCTAGTGGTGTCGGCGAGTTGGTTTAAAATTTGGCTAAATTTCATATATTGCTTTGAGAAATCATTTACTAAAGCAATATATAGCAGGGGATAGGGGACAAATAATAGAGAACAGGCTTGAAATACTTTGGCTATTCTTGTCGCCCCCTCAAGCTCTTCACATTAGAACTTTTGCAAAAGTGTTTTGTGGTATTATCAAGGGTTTGACCAATTGTAGGCAAGTAGGACTTTGATTAACAGTGAAAATAGGAAAATCCAAACAGCTCAAAGAAATATAATTGAGAACTCAATATCACTCATGAACCACAGTGAATAACAAGATCCCCGACTTCTTTGAGAAGTCGGGGATCTGAGCCTCTAGATTTTCACGGTTTTTTTCCTAAAGCATTTTTAACTGAAGTGTT
>JBBSOP010000267.1:0-7018 GCA_038259655.1 Chroococcales cyanobacterium | reverse complement strand
CTCAAAACCTTAGAGGAAAATACTAATCGGGTGAGGTCAGTAGCCTTTAGTCCTGATGGTCAGATTTTGGCTAGTGGCAGTGAAAAGCAAACAGTCAAATTGTGGGATATTCACACAGGTCAATGCCTCAAAACTTTTAAAGGACATAGCAGTTGGGTGAGGTCAGTGGCATTTAGTCCCAATGGTGAGATTTTAGCTAGCGGTAGTGATGACCAAACAGTGAAGTTGTGGGATATTCATATAGGGGAGTGTCTCAAAACTTTGCAAGGGCATACCAATCGAGTCTGGTCAGTAGCATTTAGTCCCAATGGTGAGATTTTAGCTAGCGGTAGTGATGACCAAACAGTGAAGTTATGGGATATTCATACAGGTGAGTGCTGCAAAACCTTGGAGGAGCATACCAATCGGGTCAAGTCAGTAGCATTTAGTCCCAATGGTGAGATTTTAGCTAGTGGCAGCGAAAACCAAACAATCAAATTATGGGATATCCGCGATGGTAAGTGTTTTAAAACTTTTCAGGGACATACCAATCGTGTCAGGACAGTGGCATTCAGTCCTAATGGTCAAATTTTAGCCAGTGGTAGTGAACAGCAAACAGTCAAGTTATCGGATGTCCATACAGGTAAGTGTTTTAAAACTTTTCAGGGGCATAACAGTTGGGTGAGGTCATTAGCATTCAGCCCTGATAGTCAAACTTTGGCTAGTGGTAGTGACAACCAAACAGTCAAGTTATGGGATGTCCACACGGGTAATTGTCTACAAATCTTGCGCGGTCATAGTAGTCGCATCAGAATAGTAGCATTTAGTACCGATGGTCAGATTTTAGCTAGTGGCAGTGATGACCAACTAATCAAGTTATGGGATGTACACACAGGTGAATTTCTCAAAACATTGAAAGGACATACTAGTTGGGTGAGGTCAATAGCTTTCAGTCCTGATGGTCAAACTTTAGCTAGTGGCAGTGAACACCAAAGGATAAGATTATGGGATGTCCACACAGGTCATTGTCTCCAAAGATTGGAGGGACATAGTAATCGGGTGAGATCAGTGGCTTTCAGTCCTAATGGCCAGACTTTAGCTAGTGGCAGTGACGACCAAACAGTGAGGTTATGGGATGTCTACACAGCTGAATGCCTGTTAATTTTAAAAGAACATACTAATCGGATCTGGTCACTGGCTTTTAGTCCTGATGGTCAAACTTTAGCTAGTGGCTGTGAAGATCAAACAGTGAAGTTATGGAATATCAACACAGGTGAATGCTTGTTAACCTTGCAGGGGGCTAGTTGGGTCAGGTCAGTGACCTTTAGTGCAGACGGTAAAACTGTAGTTAGTGGTAGTCAAGATGAGACGATCAAGGTTTGGGATGTAGTGACGGGGCAGTGTTTAAAAACACTAAGACCGCCCAGACCTTATGAAAGAATGAATATTACAGGAGTGACAGGGTTAACAGCAGCTCAGAAAAACACTTTACTGGCTTTAGGGGCTGTAGAAAAGGAATAGTTTTAGGGCATTGGGCATTGGGCATTGGGCATGGGAAAAAATTACCTATGTCCAATGCATTAGCTGTTCAGAAGAAGGATAGATAAAAAATAAAAGGTAAAAGAATGAATTTTGCCTTTTTCCTTCATCCTTTTACCTTTTTTATGTACCTGATGCTTACTTCATGTTAGCCCGTGCGTCCCTCACTGCGGCAAAGAAAAATAATCCTGTGAGTGGAATGCTCAATCCTAGAATAATTGCAGTTGCTAGAACGCCTAAATCTGGTTGTCCGTAACTTAGTTCAAAAATCGAACCTACAGCTGCGATCGCAGTTACACAAGAACCACCTAAAAACAAACCGCTTTTTGGAGTTAAATACACTACTAGCCCCCTATGCTACTGGTTTCACTGCCTGATACGAGAAGCCATTTTTAGATAACTCCTGTGCCAAAGTCAAGGAATTTTCGACGCGGTCTACAAATACTACCCCGTTGAGGTGATCCATCTCGTGCTGAATACAGCGGCTTAACAAGTCATTAGCCTTTAATGTCCGGGGGCGACCATATTCATCTTTATAGGCAATTTCTACGACTTCGGGACGCTTAACATCGATATAAACATTGGGAATGCTCAAACAGCCTTCTTGAGCAACGCAAACTTCCTTGCTGACTTGTTTAATGGTGGGGTTAATCAACACCAGTGGCGGATTAGCGGCGTTATCGGGTTCGCAGTCGATGACAATTAATTGTTTGTGGATTGCCACTTGAGGAGCAGCCAAACCAATGCCATCCTTGCTGTACATCGTTTGTAGCATTTCGCGGATCAACTGACGCAGTTCATCATCTACTTTGTTAATGCGCTTTGCCGCTTGACGTAGCACGCGATCGCCTAGATAGTGGAGTTCTAAAGGCGGATTTTTTAATTTTTTCTTCTCTACAGCAATTTCAGAGGGCATGGTTCTTGATGGCTAGATTGTGAAAATTCCTACTAATCTCATTCTATCAATCTCGTAGTAGTCATTCAGATACCATTTAAAGCATTAAGGGACTGAGAGCAAGGTTAAAATGTTTTGCTGCACCATATCTGGTAACTGATCACCGTTAATAGTCAACAGACGACGGCGACGGTCGTAATATTCTAAGATGGGAACAGTGCGATCGTAAAAAACTTCTACCCGACGCTGTACGATTTCGGGTTGATCATCGGGACGCGATCGCCCTAAAGAACGGCTAACCATGATTGCTTCTGGTACTTGTAGATAAATTGCCCAATTTAACTCTTGCCCTAATTCATCCAATAAAAAATCTAATTCCTCAGCTTGAAAGGCAGTGCGAGGATAACCCTCTAATACCCAACCACAATTGACATCAGGTTTTGTCAGCCTCAACCGAATCAAGTCAATCATCATTTCGTCTGGGACTAACTCTCCTTTTGCTACATAAGGTTGTGCATGACGACCTAAATCGTTAACGTTAGCAAAGACATGTTCAGCAAAGCCGTTATTGTATTGCGAAGGAGAATTAGCAGGAAAAAATAGCAACTTACTGTCAGACATTGCTTCCCGCAAAATCTCACCCGTGGAAATCTGAGGAATATCCAAATGGCTACAAAGTCTTTGTGCTTGAGTGCTTTTCCCCGACCCTGAGCCTCCCAGAATCACCAATCTCACAAACTTTACTCCTCACTAGTAAAAGTAGTCACACCATAAAATTGTTCTGCCCAAATTTAGAGGGTATTTAACACACAGCTTTTAACCTCTAGATTTGGAAAATATATTGAATTACCAATTACGTATTTTCATTGTTATGACTAGTTTCATGCAAAAAACAAAAATGTCAACCTCACTTACTCTTGACTTCAGCACAAATCTAGTGTTTGACTAATAAAGCAGATTTTCACATATACTACAGTCGTCTAAAGCAGCATTGAATATACAGGTAGATTTGCAATACCTATTCTCTGTAAACCTATTTAATTTTTTGTAATTTTTTGAACTTCCCACTATGGTTGCACAGTTAGAAACCCCCAGTGTCAATTCGATCCTTAGCTTACCCCATCCAGTTGAAGGACTAGTACAGGTTTTCACTAGCCAGCACCGTAACTTTTTTACGAGTGTTATGGCTCAAGCACTGAGAATTGCCGGACAAGGTACACCAGTTTTAGTAGTGCAGTTCCTCAAAGGTGGTATTAATCAAGGACAAGAGCGACCAATTCAGTTAGGACAAAATTTAGATTGGATTCGCTGCGATTTACCGCGCTGCATTGATACACCACATTTAGATGAAGCAGAAAATCAAGCTTTACAAAAGTTGTGGCAGTATACACAACAGATTGTGTACAAGGGTAAGTATGCTCTCGTTGTTTTAGATGAGTTAAGTTTGGCGATTAACTTTGGTTTAATTCCTGAAGCTGAAGTTTTAGATTTTTTAACAAAGCGTCCTCCCCAGGTCGATATCATTCTTACAGGGTCAGAGATGCCAAAATCTCTGCTAGATGTAGCAGATCAAATTACAGAGATTCGTCGTAGCCATCGACCTTAAATAATCTCAAAATTTGAGACTTTGGAGTTAATAATCTTCAATAAGAGGGTGTGTTAAAGTTCATGAACACACCTTATACCGTTTCTTTATGAGGCTGGGTCAAATTCCTTTCTTTAGTTCTTTTCTTTCTTTGTGTCCTTTGCGTCCTACCCTGCGGGAAGCTGCTGACGCGTCTATGCGGTTCGTTATACAATTCGCGCATCTTCATCCAGAATTGGTATTACTGTTCTAGCAACAGATGTCGGATTGAGCAGAAATTGAGCAGCTTGTTGTGCGGTTATTTGAGATAAATTAATCTGCTTGAGGGTGACTAAACCTTCATTAACAAAGGAATCTCTCACTAAAACTTTATCGCCGTTATTAAAAGAAGTTTCATAAAACACTTCTTTAATCCCTGCGGAAATAATTAATTTCAAACAAGATAGACAAGGTTCTAGGGTAACGTAAATACTTGCACCATCTGTAGGAGTGCCATGCTTTGCTGCTTGGGCGATCGCATTTGCTTCTGCGTGTACAGCCCTTGATGGTAAAGTCTTGCTAGCATCACAGCTACTTAACCCTGGATAACAGTATCCCTGAGCCGTACAGTGAGCCGAACCCGATGGTGAGCCATTATAACCTGTTGCTACAACTTGCTTCTTTTTCACAATCACAGCACCTACAGGAAAAGCTAAACACGTTGACCTAGTAGCTGCAAGTTTAGCCAACATTAAAAAGTATTCATCCCATGTTGGCCGTTGATGGCTTTCATTGGCTGAGGAAATATCGTGCATAATCTGTATAAGTTCAAACTTTATTCTACTGCCTTGCTGACAACGGAAACTGTGGATGCTCTGGGTTCCACTTCGCTAAAATATTTTTAAGCTGATTCAAAGCATCTGGGTAGTCATTAAACTGAATCTCTGCAATTACAGTAGGAATACCGCGTGGAAATCGTGATATCCGTTTACCTGTTTCATATAAAAGAATAATAGGAGTTTTGTTTGTTTCTGCATAAGCTAACTCCATTCCTACACCAAAGGAAAGTGAGCCAAGATAAGCAATAACTAAGTCTGATTTACCCACCTGATATTTATCTTGGTCAAAAACCTCGCGAGGACTAATATCGGGATTATTTAGTGGGTCAGTTTGTTTATGTGGAATATAAGCCTGGAGACCTATTTCCTGACAAAGCAAACCTATTTTTTCATAAAGTGCTTTAGTTTCTGATGGATTTACTACATCAGTTAATGCACCAGACACATATACTTTGTACATTTTTACTAATCAACTTGCATTAGAACTTATATTTTTCTCGGTTGTAAATTACCGACAATTAATTTTTTCACAAAAAAATGAGATTTAAATATAAATATTTTTAGCAAGAACAGTAAGATAAACTATTTGGTTGAGCTTGGAGTTACTGTTGTATTTGTTGGAGTTTGACTAGGAGCAGGAGCCTGATGGGAAGAATTGACATAAGTAAGCCCACTAAATAATGCTGATAATCCCCCGATTAATATAGCTCCTATTACATTTACTCTATTCCACCTAGTATCTTCACTTGAACCTAAAAAACTTAGTAATGTATCTTTAAAACCTTTTTTAAGCTTTTTATACTCATCTGATTCGAGCATTAGTTTTTTTAGTATTTCTGTATCACGCTTCATCCAAGTATTTTGTTTTTGACTAAAGTAGTCGGTTATTTCTTGACTATTAGGTCGTCCACTAAGTACATCAAGTCTTGCATCGCTTGAGCGATGGGTAATATTTGAAGGCTTAGAGCTTAATTTCTCAATAGCCAAATGGGCAATTGGACTTTCAACATCTTTCACGTAAATTCGGACTGCTTTATCTGAAATATTATGAAGTGCTATACACAGAACACCTGTCCAACCAGGATTTACTCTTGTACCAATGTGTCCTAAACCTTCTGATACTTGCTTCACTACAGAATAGAGTGGCCCTCGAAATTGATTACTAAGATAGACTGCTTCGTCAGTCCATACTAAAACCGTCTCTCCTTTGGGTATATCGAAAAATTTCTGTTCCTCTCCTGGACTGTCTCTTTTTGGTTCCGTTTGAATTGTCAAACGTTGTTCTTGTCCAACTGCGTAAGCATACTCACTAGCAGTTAAACATAAATCACAAGCTTTTATACTACCTGGTTTGAGAGGATGAAAAAGTATACCTTTACCAAGCTCCCTAATAATATCCTGATAACTCAAAACTGACATCCAAATACTCCCTAATTCCACAAACCACCAGAATTTTCCATAAAGGCGTCCGATGTAGTTATAAAGTCAAGTACATCGTGTCAGTCGCTAAGTAGGACGCTCTGACTGTCTTGATTAAAATACTACTTTGATGACACGTATTTTAATCTGTATTTTGGTGTGTTGCAAATTACTTGATATATTTAGCCTGATGAGATCCACCCTAGCATTACTATCTACTTGTATGAATTACAGCTTTTTTACTTACTGATCCTGAATGTAAGACTTACTATTTTTAATACAATTACTTGCCTTTTGCAGTTCAATACCTAAATAACCAGTATGTTCAGGCTGGATTGCTGGAGAGGTAGCACAAATCTCTCTGAGTAAATTGAGGGGGTTTTTCCCACGATAAGACTTAATCACCTCACCACTACCAGGGGTTGTGTGGGTAACGACTATCTCTTTGCCATCAACCTCAATTAAGAAATTACCAGAGGGGTCATAATAGCTTCGCTGATTGAAAATAGCAGCGTATTGATTGGTAATTAACCTTTCTGCATTGTCCCAAGTATCATCATAAATATGAGCAGACTGACTAATGGTAATCAGTGGTCCCATTTTCAAGTCATACTCAGAACGTTTAGCAATCTCATTTCTAATATGTTTTTGCAAAGCCCTCAAACCCATAGCGTTTGCAGGCCATGCAGCAAACATATCATTACTTCTAAGAGTCGCAGTTAGCGATAATTCATGATCAACAACTCTCAACCAAATATGATTAAGACAAGGGCTACCGCCTTT
>JBBSOP010000266.1:0-7062 GCA_038259655.1 Chroococcales cyanobacterium | reverse complement strand
TTGCTCAATCTGGACAAACCAAGGATTTAGATTCCACGAACCAGAAAGTAGAATCTGTTCTTGCAAACCGCGTCGCCCTTGTCCATTGAGAAATTTCTGGCCATTTTGAAAGTTATCATGTCCTTCAATCACAGTACCAGCAATTTCACCGCCGGAAATTGGTACACCATCGAGAGTAGTGACAACGCCAACTTTGTCAGATGCGACACTGTACACTCGTAACTGTTCTGGACTCATACCGTGAGCAGTGGCATTAGCTGCCATGATCACCTTAAATAAAGCAGTGTTGATCCGGTATGTACCAGCAGTCAAAAAACCCATTTGGCGACCTTTTTCTCCACCTTGGGTCAAGAATTTGCGGGCATCTTGAAAATTGTCACAATCGACGATTTTTCCCAAAATGCGCTCTGGTGGATTGGATGCCCCATCAGCGGCAACAATCAAAGCGATTTCACCTTGGGGAACAACAACAACTTGCTCTTTACGAACTGAGTATTGCCAAGGCCAATAGCCCCAGTGCCAACCAGGAGCCAAAGTATCTGCTTGTAAACCTGCTTCACCGTTGAGGGCAATTAAAGATCCGGCTGGAAGTCCGCGCCCAGAAACGGTAAATTTTCTGACTAAAATGCCAACTTCACGTTCACCAATAACTACAAGTCCGCCAAAAAATAGAGGGAAGAAGATGACGAAACCACCAACTACCACAATAGGGATGACTCCCCAGGGTGACAACTGCATTGCCTGATATTGAGTCTTGCTGATTTGTAACTGGGCAATAACTGGTTTTATCGGCTCTACCTGGACGGATACAGAGTTAATTTCTTTTGCAGTAATTGTTTTTATGGGATTGGCATTGGCAGAATTAACACTGCCAGCTAAGGCTAATGTTGCTATGAGCGACGTTGCGACACTAGCTAATTTATTTTTTTTACGCTTACCAAAGGAAGACAGAAGATTTTTCATAATTTATGCCCATCTGGGCAACTAATCACCCAAATTAACACTTCACTTTGGTTGTGCCAAATTTCTTAAACTTGGTGTAATTTTGTTTAAATTCATAGAAAGCGACGGGAAAATCTTTCTTTATTAGAAACTCTTTCCCATCCCCAATACCCTTATATAAATGTTGTGGGGTGGACAAATAGCCCATCCCACAAAACAACATTAAAAAATAAAAATTGTTAGACCAAACCGCCAGCAGCTTGAAAGCGGGCGCGGGCGCGTTTGAAGGCTTGATTTGCTTGAATTTGGGCTTGGCGATCGCCTGCTGGCACTTGAGAAAGACGTGTTTCTGCTTGGGTATAAGCAACACGAGCTTCTTCAAGGTTGATTTTATCGCCACGTTCTGCGCTGTTAACCAGAATTGTCACTTCATTTTCTTCGACTTCGGCAAAGCCACCCAAAAGAGCGATCGCTTGCCAACTCTGATTTTTAGCAGCACGTACTCGCATCACACCAATATCCAAAGCACTCAACAGTGGCGCGTGTCCACTGAGAATACCTAGTTGACCAGTAGTGCTAGGCAAAATTACTTCTTCAGCCGGGGCATCCCAAACTGTTTTGTCTGGGGAAATTACACGGACAGTTAGGGTCATAAGTTGTAATTTGTCAGTTGTCAATTGTCAATTGTCAGTTGTCAGTGGTCAGTTGTCAGTTATCCAAATCTACTGACTACTGATCACTGACCACTAACAAATTAGCCTTTGAGTTTTTCAGCCTTAGCTTTAGCTTCGTTAATGTCGCCCACTAAGTAGAATGCTTGCTCTGGCAAAGCATCCAATTCACCAGACAAGATCATCTGGAAGCCCTTAATGGTGTCTTCCAACTTCACGTACTTACCAGGAGAACCTGTAAATACTTCTGCTACAAAGAACGGCTGAGACAAGAAACGCTCAACCTTCCGCGCTCTTGCTACGATTAGACGGTCGTCTTCAGACAATTCATCTAAACCGAGAATAGCGATAATGTCCTGAAGCTCTTTATAACGTTGTAAAGTTGCCTGTACAGCACGAGCAGTATTGTAGTGTTCTTCACCAACAATGTTGGGCTGCAACATGGTAGAGGTGGAGCCTAGAGGGTCAACTGCGGGATAAATGCCCTTAGATGCCAAACCACGAGACAGTACTGTTGTTCCGTCCAAGTGAGCGAAGGTAGTTGCAGGTGCGGGGTCGGTTAAGTCATCCGCAGGTACATATACTGCTTGAATTGAGGTAATAGAACCTTCTGTAGTGGAGGTAATACGCTCTTGTAGTTCACCTACGTCGGTTCCCAATGTCGGCTGATATCCCACAGCAGAAGGCATCCGACCCAACAGTGCTGATACTTCTGAACCTGCTTGTACAAACCGGAAAATGTTGTCGATAAACAACAGCACATCCTGCTTATTTACATCCCGGAAATACTCAGCCATTGTCAACCCTGACAGACCAACCCGCATTCTCGCTCCGGGTGGTTCGTTCATTTGACCATAAACTAGAGCAATTTTTGATTCGTTGAGGTTCTCTTTGTTGATTACCCCAGATTCCATCATTTCATTGTAGAGGTCATTGCCCTCACGGGTGCGCTCACCTACTCCAGCAAAAACAGATACGCCGCCGTGCTGGGTAGCGATGTTGTTAATTAACTCCATCATGATCACGGTCTTACCGACACCAGCACCGCCGAACAAACCAATCTTACCGCCGCGTCTGTAGGGAGTTAAGAGATCAACAACTTTAATCCCAGTTTCAAACACAGAAGGTTTGGTTTCCAGTTCAGTGAATTTGGGAGCAGAACGATGGATGGGTAAAGTTTCCTCAGAGTTTACAGGCCCTCGGTTGTCTACAGGTTCGCCAAGGACGTTGAAGATCCGACCTAAGGTAACTTTACCAACTGGTACCCTAATAGGAGCGCCTGTATCAACGACTTCCAAGCCACGTACTAAGCCATCGGTGCCGCTCATCGCAACACCCCGTACTTGGTTGTCGCCCAGCAGTTGCTGTACTTCAATAGTGAGGTTGATGTCCTGTCCAGCTTCGTTGGTGCCTTTGATGGTCAGAGCATTGTAGATTTGCGGCAATTTCCCGCCGGGGAACTTAACGTCTACAACTGGACCAATGATTTGGGTAATGTAACCAATGTTTGTTTTTTCTGCGGTGGTGACCATGCTGCGCCTAGTGATTGAAGCTATATTTCAGATAAGGTCGTAGAAGACATAATGATTAAGCAATGTCATCTTTTACTGTAGCACCGGAGGGTGACACAACTCCCTTAGTAATTCCTTAAAAAGCAGCTTGTCAGCTTTGACTGAAAATATCATCCCAAATAAACAGCTGGTTTAGAAGAGTAGATGCTTTTTGTTTATTCAGATAACACCCTATTTTTCTACGATGCAAGCTTACGGGTCAATTCATTTTCTACTTTGCGAAGCAAGAATCCTCATCCCTTTAGCTCTAGGGGTGTCAACAAACTTATTTTAAGGCACGCGCGATCGCTTTGGATAAAAAAATACAGTGCCTTGCGATCGCGGACACTGCATTTATCAAAGATTAAGATGTAGGAATAAATTTAGGCTTTAACTAAAGGTTTTGGCTGCTGTTTACGCTTTAAAAGTGAACTACCACCGAAAGCAGCTACTGCTAGCACACCCAAAATAGAACTAGATTCTGGAACGGATTGAGGGTTCATAACTATACCGTTCCTAGTACTGAATACATATCGGCCATCTACATTGCTATTTAATCTATTAACAATTAAACTATTAAACCCACCATCTAGAAAAGCACCATTAATTGCTGAACCAGTCAACTCAAAAAATGTTCCCGGCGCACCAGTACCATTAGAGTAACCCGCGCGAGCAGAACTGCCACCTAAACCATTAATACCGCCACTAGCTCCACCAGTTTCCCACTGAATCTGGTCGTAGTTAAACTCAAAATCAAAATTGCCTGCGCCAGTGTCGGAACGGTCAATCAATACTAGTTGAAAGTTATTAGTCTTGTCTGTACTAGAAGGAAAATAACCAACATTAGCCCAATTGACACCGAAGGCGTTACGACCGTCCACAGTTCCTGAATTGTAAGTCACCGAACCTGTACTACGAGTGTCTACATCAGCAAAGAACGGTGCGATTATCTGCCTTCCAGTACTTGTGAGGTCGAAGGGTGTAAATGTTGACAAAGAATTATCAAAAGTTACATTACCGTTGTTATTAACAAAAAGCTGGTTGAAATTTAGACCGAAGAAGTTAGTTGTGAAGCCGATATTGACGGCTCCAGTAGATTCATCATCGTTAGGTGCCAGTGTATTACCGTCAAACCCTGCTCGGATTGCCGCTGCATTAGCAGCTTGAGAAGTAGCAATACTGAGGGCAGTGACAATTGCTAGTCCTAAATTTAGATTTGTCTGTCTATTGTTTAGTACTTCTACAACAAAAGTTGTTGCTGTACTATAAGCGTTACGTAATTTTCTAATAACTGTTGAGTTAGACATTAAACTTGTTCCTATAAAACAGTAAATTTTGACAGTGTGAATATTCCCTATGCGAGTACATAAGGATTTTGCTGAAAGTCTCCAAACGCTTTTGATGCGACAGGTTAAATTCAGCCTTTCGCGGCGATCGCAGATTTAAAGAAATGGTGAAAATAACTAAAGCATTTAATTAGCTTTTGTCTTCAAATCAAGAGTGAGGTTTTTCTCAGTGTTTGCCTCACCTGTGTATTTACATAGCTTACTGGCGTTTTTTTCTGTTGACTATAGTTTATAAGTGTATTTACACAAAAAATACACTTTGTTTAGATTAAATAAAAGCCGAAGCTTCTCTTAAATAAGGCTTATGCTTGTAGTATTAGATAAATAAACAGATAAAACTTTGTAAAAATATCTTGTCTCTTTAAAACAGATTTATATTAGTAATATAACGCTACACGCCAGACATTGATAAAAGTAGTTGTTTGCCAAGTCTATTACAATAAATCTGTCTTTTTAGTCCTTTAAATTTTCTGAAGACTTTGTAAAAATTACATTTACAAATTCTCTGAAATATCTCTAAAATAAAATTAGATACAAAAAACTGGTGTCATTTGACCCGCTTCATCCTCAATATTTCTATTGAGCAATTGCTTATGAATTTCTCGTCAGCGCGACAATACTTTTATCAGGAGATTCATCAGCCTGACGAGCATATCGACTTAGCAAAGGCAGCTTTGTACATTGCACAGGAAGAATATCCTGACCTTGATCTAGAGGAATACCTCAATGCTCTTGATACAATGGCAAGTGAAGTTAAAGAACGCTTACCTGCTTCACGTTATCCTCTACGGCTGATTCAAAGTCTCAATGAGTATTTCTATGAAGATTTAAAGTTTTCTGGTAATAAATCAGATTACTATGATCCTTGCAACAGTTTTTTAAATGATGTAATTGACCGTCGGTTAGGGATTCCCATTACCTTGGCACTAGTTTATCTAGAAGTTGCCCGCAGGATTGACTTTCCAATGGTAGGTGTAGGAATGCCTGGACACTTTTTAATTTGCCCAGATATTCCCGATGTGGAAATTTTTGTTGATGCATTTAATCAGGGTGAGGTAATGTTTGCTCAAGATTGCCAAGAACGACTCACTCAAATGTTTCAACAACCCATGAATTTAAACCCTGAATTTTTAGCCCCCGTCAGCAATAGACAATTTTTGGTACGAATGCTAACAAATTTGAAATATATCTACCTGAAACAGCAAAATTTAGCAAAAACTCTGGCTGCGGTTGAACGAATTTTGCTATTATTCCCCAGCGCGATTTTAGAAATGCGCGATCGCGGTCTGCTCTATTATAAACTTGGTCATTACCCCCAAGCTGCTGACGATTTGCAAGCTTATCTAGAAAAATTTCCTGATGCTGAAGATGCATCAGTGATTCGGCGGTTACTTGCCGAACTAGGAAAGGAATAAATACCAACTGACTACTGACTACTGACTACTGACTCAGCTACTTGCTTGAGGCGACGCAGTTGAGCTTGCATATCTTTTTGAGTTAAAGATGCTGCAAAGGTTTTAAAACCCCAACTCACTAGGGGGTTAGGAATATCAAACTCAAAACGGTTCAATAAGTACGTTCCCTGATCTGATGGTTGACATTCCCAGCGATCGCGACCTTGAAAAAAGCCCTGAAATTCCCACACTACCACACCTAGTTGACGTTCCACAACGATACTTTCAAGGGTAGGTTCAAAAAAAGGAATTTGAATTATAAAGCGACTTTGACTGCCAATATCAGTACTCCAGGTTGCGCCCACAGGTTCACAACGCAGAACAGGATTAAGCCAACGGTGCATAAGATTTAAATCGGTAATGCAACTCTCGACTACCCTAGGTGTGGCATTAATTTGAATTGATTGTTCAAAAGCTTGGGACACTTTACATTTACTGCTGCCTAATTTGCTAATTGGTATTACCCAACTTCACCGCTAAAATCAACTTTACATTAATTTTGAGATTTAAACTCACAAGCGATCGCATTACTTATATCTAATTTTTCCTAATTCGCCCTCTAATCCACAACGCCAATACACTCATAAATAACACCCCCATCACTCCTTGCAAAGGATTCTGATTTACACCAGTTACCCAATCAGGAACTTGACCAGAATATTTGACTAATTCCCCAACATTAATAATATAGTAGCCCCAGACTAAACCTCCATGTAGACCAATTGGTAAGCCTAATCGCCCTCTACGCCAGCGTTTTGCCCATACCTGCGTTAGCCCCAGCAAGACTAAAGCTGGAAATTGTGGCAGTATTTGAATAATTACTTCCCAAGGTTTAATAAAGTGCAAAACAGCAAACGCAACGGCATCTGTCCACAATGCCACACGCGGACTGTAATCACGCTGTAACTCATCTAGTAACCAGCCTCGAAATAATAATTCCTCTGCAAAGCCGATACCTAAACTGACTATTAAACCCTCTAAAACCACTTTCAACAAGAAAACTTTTGGTTGTTGCCATACCAACCAACCCAAAAAGCCTTGTACTCCAAAAAGTATCAGAATGTTAATTAACCCCATAGCCAAGCCACGCAGCAAATCT
>JBBSOP010000265.1:0-7081 GCA_038259655.1 Chroococcales cyanobacterium | reverse complement strand
TATCAACGTTGGGTTGCGCTGTGCTTAATTTAACTTACACCTAATACTCAACCCAGCAAATTAAGCTTGCCGCGCTTATAGGTTGGGTTGACGTAAGGAAACCCAACACTTTTATCAACGTTGGGTTGCGCTGTGCTTAACCCAACCTACACCTAACGCACTGTTTCAGACGAGATGGAATGAACCGCCGATAAACGCCGAGAATATGGATAACATAGCCAAAAATTAATTAAGTATCTCAAACGATTGGATGGAAACAAAGAATTAGGTCTGAGCCATAGTGGTGCGATCAAATTCTTTGACATCTTTAAGAGTCGAAGCTGTGCTATCGCTTAAATCTTTAATCACGCTAAAGCTACCATCCGTTTCTAAAATGACCGCATCCGCATCTTCAATTGCACCTACACCATTAGAGCGTAATGCTGCTAAAACTTCGCCTTCTGCTATTCGTTCTCGCTTGAGTACATCCTGCTTGAGTTTACCTTTGTAAAGTAATAATGCTGGTTCGGCTTTGACTAATTTCTGCACCAAAGAAGAACGCACCGAAATCCAGGTGAGAATATACTGAAACAATACTAGTAAACCAAAACTGAGGATTCCTGTACCAAAAGAATCCTTAGTTGATAACATAATACTCGATAAAATTGAACCAAAGGAAATAGTAACTACAAAATCAAAAGAGTTCCATTTTGCCAGGGTGCGTTTGCCAGATATGCGTAACATAAAAATTATGGAAACATAGGCAATAGTTCCCAAAATAATGGTGCGAATAAAAGGATTTTCAATCATAGTCAATTTAAAAGTTAATATGTATGTATAGGTAAGGGTTTTGTGAGGCAGCGCAATACCAACCTAATTTCAAGAAGCTGATTGAATCAAATTAAAATTAGCAAAAATTAAATTTACTTTGATGATTATCTCATCTTTTAGAATAAAATGTATCTATCTAAAGAGCAGTAATATCAAAAATAATCAAAGCTAAATAACAAATAAATTAAGTTATTCGTGTAGGAATAATAGATAATATTATCTTGAGTACATCTGTTGTTTTAATGAAAAACAATAGCGTAATATATGACATTGTTTTATCTATAAAACTTTTTTAATCATGAAAAATATCTCTCACAAACTAAAATATACTTCTTGAGGACAGGCAGATTAATTTAGCTAATCGTCGGTGCGAAATTTTAAACCCTTAACATTGTAAAAACAATCCGAAAAAAGCCTTAAACCCACGTGAATTCGATGAACCTCTCCCCAACCCCTCTGTGACGCGGAGAGGGGCAAGAATTTTCTAGTTTTTAACGAAAAAGCCAAGCTTTCAAAGCATCTCCCACCTTGGGGGAGAGGAATGGAAGCGGGGTTTTTTAGAGCCGTCGAACTCACGTTAAACCCGTCTTGACTTTGTTAATCACATAGAATCGAGCCGACGACGTAATTGGCTACTGAAAGAATCAATCACAGTCACTACTACCAATAGTACTAACATCATGGTTGTTGCTTTGGTATATTCAAAGCCGTCAATATAATTTTTTAACTGAAAGCCAATGCCACCTGCACCAACTACACCCAAGACAGAAGCAGCACGGATATTGTATTCAAACATCCACAAGGTATAACCCAATCCTAGAGGCAGTACTTGGGGTAAAATACCGTATTGAGCAATTTGTAATCTAGAGGCTCCCATAACTTGCAAAGATTCAAGAGAACGAGCATCAACCGCTTCAATTGCTTGTTGATAAAATTTAGCAAGGTAGCCGATAGTATAAATTGCTAACGCCAAAGTACCTGCGGGTGCGCCTAATCCGGTGGCGGCGACAAAAATTAGCCCTAGAATAATCGAAGGCACAGAACGCACCATATTTTGCAGCAAATTAGCCAGCGATCGCAACCATTGAGGAGCAACATTAGTGGCGCTAGCTACAGCAATAGGCAAAGAAAGAATTGCCCCAATACTAGTTCCCCATATAGACATCTGCACAGTTTCAATTAGTGCCTTAATTGCTATATCTACAACTGTTAAATCAGGAGGAAATAACCGAGATATGAAATCAATGATGTAAGGCCAACTGGTTTTCAGTAGTTCAAAGTCAAGTTTCAGACCTTGCAAAGCCCAACCATAAACTCCAAAAATAATTAAGAGAATGATTAGGGAAATTACCCAAGGGTAGCGACGTAGAAGTTTTAAATTAAATAAGTAATTCATATTTTAAAAATGGGCATCCTTTCGGCTACGCTCAAGGCAAGTGGGCATTGATTCTTATTCTTTTTCTCTAGTCCCTAATCCCTAATTCCTAGTCCCTTTTACATCGAAGCATTAGCAAATTGGGCTTGTAAGTTATCACAAATGCCGTCATAAACTATGCGTCCAGCGTCTAAGACGATCGCTCGCTGGGCGTATTTTGCAGCGATGCCTAAATCATGCAATACTGCCACAATAGTCATGCCTTGCTGGGTGTGCAAATTAGATAAAGTCTGCATCACTTGTTGAGATGCCACGACATCTAATCCTGTAATCGGTTCATCGGCTAAAAGAATTTGCGGCGATTGAATTAAAGCACGAGCGATCGCTACTCTCTGTTGCTGTCCTCCACTAAGTTTACTAGTTTTTTGATCGGCTAATTCTCTTAAACCCAACTGCTCTAATAATTCTAAGGCTAACAGGCGATCGCGTTTAGGAAAACCTAACAATGTCTGCCAAGTTGTTCTGACACCCAACCGTCCGCACAAGACATTTTCTAGTGCTGATAATTGCCGAATCAATCCACCACCTTGAAATAACATGCCAATATCGCGGCGAATTTTGGGCAGGGTTCGGGGAGTTACTGTCATGCCATTAATCTGAATTTCTCCTCGTACTGGTTTAATTAATCCCACCAGCGATCGCAATAAAGTAGACTTACCTGCACCATTAAGTCCCAATAAAACGACAAATTCACCTCGTTTAATCTGGCAGTTAATTCCGTTGAGGATAGGACGATTGAGAGATGCAGCGTAAGCTGTCTCTAGGTTACGACACTCAATAACATAATCACTCATCCTCAGCCTCAGTCAATTTCATCGGTTCACTAAATAAAAATTAAGAGTTAGGAGTTATTTATTTCAAACTCCTAACTTCATATTCAACACTTTATCTTAGGGAACTCCAAAAAATAAATTATCCAATTTATTCAGATTTTATTTTTCTTACTCCCCCTGCTTCTATAACGATGGGATATTTTTTTAGTTGGAAGTCCCTTATGGTTCAATACCAACACGCTGGAGAGCATCCCGGATTGGTGCTAAGTGACTATCATGATTAACTTTCACCAGACTTGTAGCATTAGACAAGTCTTTGAGCAGCTGGCTGTTTGGCGATTGATTCAATTGCATTAACGCAGTGATCAATTTTTCTCGCATGGGAGCTGCAACACTGTCATCAATTACGATACCGTGGGCGGGTACACCTGTAATTGCATGAAGAACTCGCAATTGGCTTTTTTCTTCTGCGGTTACATAAGGCGGATTAAGCGCATATTCTGACACTACAGCTGCATCTGCTTGACCGCGCAGAACTGCTTGCAACGCACCAGAGTAGTTACTGCCGTAGGAAACTTGACCAAAGAAATTATCCAAGCGATCGCGGTTAGGCACAAATCCTTGTTTCACTAGTTCACCTACAGGAAAAATAAATCCTGAGCCAGAAGTTGGAGAAACAAATACCATTCTTTTACCCCGCAGTTGTTCTAGGGTCGCTTTGGCAGAATCTTTAGATGTTAAAGAACTATTTTTGGGAACTACAAATATTGAGCTATAAGTGTGTCCTCCAGAATAATTGGGACGCACTTCTGCCAAATATAATCGAGCATTTGCCAACTGTTCAGCTTTCAGTGCCGGACGACTACTCACGAAAGCTGCATCAACTCGACCTGCTCTTAAAGCTTCAACAGCTGCTGTTTCATCAGCTACAACTGCCTGAACTGGCATTCCCAGTTGTTTAGACAGAAAAGCTGCCACAGCATTCGCCTTATTTTGGGCATCTGTGATTTCACCCCGTTTAGGAAAGGCTATTCTCAAAGTCTTTTGCTTTTGGGCAATCAAGGTTGATGCCTGTTGATTGATTGTGGGTTTAGCAACAGCCGGCATTTCCCCAAAGGTGCTAACTACTAAACCTGTAAGTGCCACAAATGCCGCGCCAGCACCCAATATACCCTTTTTGCTTACACTCATTTATAACTCTCCGTTAAGAATAGTTTGCAAAAATATTGCAAACTTATATCAATTAGTCCTTAAAAAGATCTATAGCTTTTAAGAATAAAAGTCAATATGGTGCTTCTCAATGAGAGGCTGCGAGACCCCCGACTTCTTGAAGAAGTCGGGGGTCTAACTACCATCAGTTATCAAAATTAATGCGATGAAACACTAGAGGCTGGGATCTAGAGTGGTGTATTTCATTAAAAAACTTGGATGTGATCTTAATATCAAGCTTTTTGCACTCAATTTAATTTGAAAATTGACTGAATTTTTTCTAAAAATTCATTAACGTAAAATGGTTTAGGAATAAAATCAGCTACATCTTTATACTTAATAGATTTTTCATTAATAGCTGACACAATTAAAACAGGAAGGTTGTTTAATTTTAAATATTCTCTAACATAATCAATCAGATCATAACCATTCATCTCTGGCATGACTAGATTTGTAATTAATAAGTCGGGTTGTCTAATTTTAATTTTGGAAATAGCTGAAAAGGCACTATCAGTAGTTTCAACTTCATAACCTTCTGATTCTAATATTTCCTGAATTAATTCACTAATTTCTAGAACGTCCTCACAAACTAAAATATGTTTAATAGCATTTTTTTCAAGATGTAAATTTATACTTTGAGTTATCCAACTATATTTAAAATTAATTTAAATCATAATATTTAGTTGTGATGCAACTATCAAAAGTAATACCAAGTGATGGTATTTTAACTTATGGGAATATGTCTGAAATGTTCCATTGTTGTGGACGCAGTTTAGGAAACATCTGATAGATCATATTTGGAATTTTCATAACCTTTTGCTAACCTTTACTTTAAAAACATTAACAATTGTGTCTGTAGCATTTTTATAACACCTCGGTAGGATGCAGAGGGTAAAAAAAACCTGTAAGTTTCTAGATAATTGCCTAAATTAAAACTTCTTATATCCTATTTGGGTTACGGGTAACACTGACGTTAAATTATTACTCCCGCCTTTGCGTATGCTTTATAGTTTTGCGGTTTGAGCAACATGAATGTAGATGAATTGAGTCAACAGATAGAGAAATTGCGATCGCGGGTTACAATCCTATTACAATGTGCTGCAACCGATAACTCACAACAAGATATAACAGCACAAGCTTTCGAGGAACTGCAAATTGCTTTAGAAGAACTTCAAATCGCTTGCGAAGAATTAGAGTCTACACGAGCAATAGTAGAAAAAGAGCGCCAACGCTACCAAGAGTTATTTGATTTTGCGCCAGATGGTTATTTAATCACCGATGTCTATGGCAAAATTATTGAAGCTAACCGTGCCGCTGCGTTACTGCTCAATATCTCGCAGCGATTTTTAATTGGCAAACCGCTTGTCACTTATATTGCACAGTTAAATCATCAAGCTTACTTTGCTCACTTAACTCAGTTGCAGCAGTTCGACCAAGATATAGAGTGGGAAGTACTTTTAAAACCACGCACACAAGATCCTTTTAATGCAGCATTGAGAGTAGTTAATGTCCGAAACCAACAAGGAAATTTAGTTGCTCTGCGCTGGCTGATGCGCGATATTACTCAGCGCAAGCGTTTAGAAGCGGAGCGCGAAGAGTTAATTATTCGTGAAAGAGCTGGCCGTGTTGCAGCCATTTGGGCTGCAACACGCTCTAATTTATTGGCTGAAGCAAGTTATGTCATGGCTTCATCCCTCGATTACTACACAACCCTAACCAAGGTTGCCCAATTGACAGTGCCTAGCCTAGCCGACTGGTGTGTTGTAGATGTGATCGAAAATCATTTGTTACCTTTCGGTAATCCCATAGTGGCTGCATCTGAACCACAACAGGAAGCATTAGTAAAAGAAATCCGGCGACGCTACCCAATTGCTATTGATGCTGATTTCGGACTAGTAAAGGTTTTACGAACTGGTGAGCCAGAACTAGTTTCAGAAATGACTGAATCCTTATTATTAAAAACTGCACATAACGAAGAACACCTCAGTCTACTGCGCCAACTCCAAATTAAGTCTTATATGATCGTACCTTTATTGGTGCGTCAACGAAAGCTGGGAACAATTGTATTTGCGTCAGCCCAACCAGAACGTAAATATACAAAAGTAGATTTAGCAATGGTTGAAGAACTTGCCAGACGCGCAGCTTTAGCGATAGAGAATGCACGACTTTATCAAGAAGCTCAAGAAGCTAACCGAATTAAAGATGAATTTTTAGCAACCATTTCCCACGAACTCCGCACACCTCTTAACTCTATCTTGGGTTGGATTCAAATAATCAGTAGGCGAAAATTAGATGAAGCAACTACCTTTAAAGCGCTGGAGACAATCGAACGAAATGCCAAACTGCAAATGAAACTTATTGAAGATATCCTAGATGTCTCACGCATTATTAAAGGTTATATCCGTCTAAATATTCGCAAAATTAATCTAATATCTGTAATTAACGCAGTTATTGAGGCTGCGCTGCCAACAGCAGAGATTAAAAATATTCAAATTGAGTCTTACCTTGATCCTTTCTTATGTGAAGTTATGGGTGATGCTGAACGCTTACAACAAGTAATTTGGAATTTGCTTTCTAATGCCATCAAATTTACGCCTAGTAAAGGGCGGGTTGAAGTGCGTTTAGAGCAGGTAAAATCAAATGCTCAGATTACTATCTCTGACACAGGTAAGGGAATCAGTGCTGAGTTTCTACCTCACATCTTTGAGCGTTTTCGTCAAGCTGACAGCACAACTACTAGAACAGAAAGCGGCTTGGGACTGGGATTAGCAATTGTGCGCCACTTAATCGAAATGCACTCAGGTACAGTTTATGCAGTTAGCGCCGGGGAAGGACAGGGAGCAACATTTACAGT
>JBBSOP010000264.1:0-7116 GCA_038259655.1 Chroococcales cyanobacterium | reverse complement strand
TGGGATCTCTAGCTACCTAAAAGTAAATTTACTCTTAGTCACCGATGCAACTCAACTAATATTTGTACCCCAAGGATTGGTAATGGGGCTGTATGGAAGCGCTGGCTTGCTTTTAGCATTATATTTGTGGCTAATGATTTTATGGGACGTAGGTGGCGGCTACAACGATTTTAATCAGGAAACTGGTAGCATTAAAATTTTTCGTTGGGGATTTCCGGGCAAAAACCGTCGCATTGAGATTGGCAGCCGTACACAAGACGTACAATCCGTGCGAATAGATATTAAGGAAGGACTCAATCCCCGTCGCGCACTTTATTTACGCATTAAGGGTCGGCGAGATATTCCTTTAACACGCGTAGGTCAACCGTTATCTCTAACAGAATTAGAAACTAAAGGTGCAGAATTAGCGCGCTTTTTGAGAGTACCTCTAGAAGGACTTTAAAGAATTAGGGCATCCCTTCGACTTACCTCGACTTCGCTTGGCACAAGTCGCTCAGGGCAAGTGGGCATGGGGCATTGGGCATTAGTAATTCCCCTTGTCTTTTTGTCTCTTTCCCCTGCTTCCACTAGTCCCTAGTCCCTAGCTCCTAGCCCCTAAAATATAAGATCCAAAAATCCTCTAAGAAGATAAGATACTCTGGTTGATTCAGTAACTGGCAATGCGTTTAAAAATTTCACAATATTTGGTTGCGCTTTTGATGGTCAGTACTTTGATGTTGGGAGGATGTTCAACAGAGCAGGTAGCTTCTAACTCTTCTCCAACCTCCGTAGCAGTCGAGACAAGTACTACAACAACTACTGCTGAAGCAACATCTGTATCACAAACTATTAGTGAGAGTATTCCTGGAATGAAAGATTTACCACGCCTCGAAGGCAAAGCTACTGTGGTGATGACTGTTAAAGGTTCACCGATTACTATCGAAGTAGACGGTACAAATGCCCCAATTACAGCTGGCAACTTCGTAGATTTAGTTCAAAAAGGTGTGTACGATGGGTTGGTTTTCCATCGAGTTGTACGCGAGCCCCAACCTTTTGTAGCACAAGGGGGTGATCCCCAAAGCAAAGATCCAAAAGTTTCGGTAGATAGACTTGGAACAGGTGGTTACATTGATCCAAAAACTGGCAGTGAACGCCGTATACCCTTAGAAATTAAACCAAAAGGGGAACCAAACCCAATTTACGGTAAAACATTAGAGTCAGCTGGGATAACCAAGCCACCAGAGTTGCAGCATAAAATGGGTGCAGTGGCAATGGCGCGATCGCAAATGCCCGATTCAGCTTCTTCACAGTTTTACTTTGCCCTAGCAGATCTAGCTTTCCTAGATGGTAGCTACGCTGTTTTTGGCAAAGTCACCGATGGCTTTGATGTAGTTAGCAAAATTCAGCAGGGCGATCGCATTGACTCTGCTAAAGTCACTCAAGGCGCGGAAAATTTGAAAACACCCGGTTCGTAAGAAGCAGAGGGGCAGAGGAGCAGAGGAGAATAACAATGCCCAATGCCCAATGCCCCATGCCCCATGCCCGATTCCCAATTTAATCAAGTCGTTGTCACTGGTATTGGTTTAGTTTCTGCTTTAGGCACAAGCTTAGAGGATAGTTGGCAAAAATTGATCGCAGGTAAATCTGGAATTAAATGGCATCAACCATTTTCAGAACTCGAACCAATTCCTTTAGGTTTGATTGGTCAACAACCAGCTAAATTAAAAATACTAACTGAGCTGGTTGTTGATTCTGCGCTGCAAGATAGCGGCTTAAATCCTCCTTTACCCGATTGTGCTGTGGTTATTGGATCAAGTCGCAGTCATCAGGGATCTTGGGAGTTGCTAGCACGGCAAATGTATGGATATGATTCCACCTTGAAAAACAAAGAGGTGGTTTTAGAAGATTGGTTAGATACCTTACCTCATACAAATGCGATCGCAGCTGCACGACAAATCGGGGCAACAGGCACAGTCTTAGCACCAATGGCAGCTTGTGCTACTGGTATTTGGTCTCTTGCTCAAGCAACTTTTCTGGTGCAAACTGGTCAATATCAACGAGCGATCGCTGGAGCAGTAGAAGCACCAATTACACCTCTAACTTTGGCAGGATTTCAGCAAATGGGGGCTTTAGCAAAAACTGGGGCTTATCCTTTTGATTTGCATCGAGAAGGTTTAGTTTTGGGCGAAGGTGCAGCTGTATTTGTTTTGGAATCAGCCGAATTGGCAAAGCAGCGTCAGGCAAAAATTTATGGTGAAATTCTCGGTTTTGGCTTGACAACAGACGCATATCATGCAAACCAGCCAGAACCTGAAGGGAAAAGTGCGATCGCTGCTATCAAGCAATGCCTAGAACGTAGTAACCTGACATCAGCAGATATTGATTACATTCATGCTCATGGTACGGCTACTCTCCTCAATGACCGCATAGAAAGCAAAATAATTCAGCAGTTGTTTCCCCAACATGTAGCAGTCAGTTCTACTAAAGGAGCTACAGGGCATACATTAGGAGCATCAGGAGCCTTAGGCGTGGCTTTTTCTCTGTTGGCATTAAAGCATCAAATTTTACCGCCTTGTGTGGGATTGCGACAGCCAGAGTTTGATTTGAATTTAGTTACAGCAGCGCGCCCCAGTAAAATTAAGCAAGTGCTGTGTTTTAGTTTTGGCTTTGGTGGACAAAATGCGATCGTCGCTTTGAGATAAACATCTAATCAGTAAAAATTGCTGTCATCTTAGTGGTGTTTTCCTCAAACCACTTTTCTAGCAGAATTGTATTTGTCACTGCATCAACTACGCTTTGGCGGGTTGCTTTTCCTTCCAGAAACCAGCCTGTCCAATAAATAATGCAGCTTGCCCGCTGTAAGCACCAAACTAACGCCAGCGCCTCTACCTCTGGTGGAATCAGAGAAATATATTTGGTGTATCCTGAGCTTAAAGTTTGCACAAACTCTAAATGGGGTGTTTCTTGCCAAGAGAATCGGGTGAAGTGGTCAAGTGCTGCAACATAATCCATTAAGCGCAAATCGTAAGTGGCAAACTCGAAGTCCAACACCCCAATTACACGGTTTTCTATCAGCAGAACATTAGGACTGAGGTAATCTGCATGAGTTGTTTGTACTGGAAGCGTTTTATATAAATTGGGCGCAGCTTCAATAATTTTTGTTAAAAACTTAATAATATAATGTTGCTCTTTTAAAGGTAATTCCAGTGATTGCAGTGCTACCAAGGGATCTGTCACTAATGGATGAATATGATCAAGATCTCCCCATGCTGGTAATTGCGACATTTCTCCCTTGGAATCAAATTCAGCAAGGGCATGATGTAGTTCTCCAAGCACCTGACCAACAGCATAAGTATGAGCAAGATTTTTTCGTTCCGCAGGCTGACCTGAAATGAAAGGAAGTAAAGCAACGCGCAGTAATGAGTTATTTTGATTAACTATAATCAATGTCTCACCTAACAAGTTTGGTATGGGTGTTGGGACTGCAAACGATAAATTGCATGATTCAGGTGTGCTAATAGTAAGTGTTCATACTGAATTTGGGCATTTGTTATAGTATCGTTGTAAAGTTTTAAGACAAAATTGCCAATTTGTGTTTCCACAAAAAAGGTTGTGTTGACTGTACCTTGGTTTGTTGGTTTAACTGTTAAATTACCAAGAAATGACCACGCACTAAGTACTTCAACAACGTCTTGCATAAATAACTGCCAGTTTTGAGGCTTTTGCATAACCGAGTAAAGCACATAGGATATTGTGCCAAGATAATCAAAAAAGTTGAGCAGCAGGATTATTATGATTCTTTTGATAACCGTTTTGTCAAAAGCCTTCGGGCTGAAATAATCCCAAGCCAATGTCAAAAAATGAGCGAATGGACATATCTTACAACCCACCTCGCAAGAAATCGATATGATAGAAAAGTCGATAAAACTTAAAGAATATTTATCAAATGCTGATTGACTCCTCTGGCTTGTCCAAAGTCAAAGACTCAGTAAAGGAAAAAATTTTCTTCGGTCATGAACCTACTACCGAGTTAATTGCAATTCTTACCGTCTACTTTGTCCAAGGGATTTTAGGATTGGCTCGTCTAGCCGTCAGCTTTTTCCTGAAAGATGAATTGTTGCTCAGTCCAGCGCAGGTGTCCGCTCTGATGGGAATCGTCGCCCTACCTTGGATTATCAAGCCAGTATTTGGTTTTATATCCGATGGCTTACCCATATTTGGCTACCGCCGCCGTCCGTATTTGGTGCTATCGGGGATATTAGGAGCCGTTTCTTGGGTGAGTCTGGCAACAATAGTTCATACTAGCTGGGCGGCTACAGCAGTGATTGCTCTTGGTTCACTCTCTGTAGCCGTGAGTGATGTCATAGCTGATTCACTGGTTGTAGAACGAGCCAGAGTCGAGTCACAAGCGGATGCTGGTTCCCTACAATCTCTGTGTTGGGGTGCTTCTGCCGTTGGAGGTTTGCTAACAGCATACTTTAGCGGGATGCTCCTTAAACATTTCAGCAACCATACTATATTTTTAATTACTGCTTCATTTCCTCTTATAGTTTCAGCAGTAGCTTGGTTAATTGCCGAGTCTCCCATCAGCAAAGACACTAACCAAAGTGATCACAATAATTCTTTGAGTGTTAAGCATCAACTAAAACAATTACGCCAAGCTATCAGCCAAAAAGTCATTTGGCTACCAACACTATTTGTATTTATTTGGTTATCGACCCCTACAGCAGAATCAGCCTTTTTCTTCTTCACAACTAACGAACTCCATTTTCAACCAGAATTTTTGGGGCGAGTCCGACTGGTAACTAGTGCTGCTTCTTTAATTGGTATTTGGATTTTTCAGCGTTTCTTGAAAAGCGTCTCATTTCGCGTCATTTTTGGTTGGAGTACTGTCATTTCAGCAGTGTTGGGCATGACAATGCTGCTGCTAGTAACTCACACCAACCGAGCTTTAGGTATAGATGATCACTGGTTCAGTTTAGGAGATAGTCTCATACTGACTGTGATGGGTCAAATCTCCTATATGCCAGTATTGGTATTAGCGGCGAGGCTTTGTCCTCCTGGAGTAGAAGCAACTTTATTTGCCTTGTTGATGTCAATATCGAACTTAGCAGCAATGGTTTCCTATGAATTTGGGGCCATGATTATGCATTGGCTAGGCATTACTGAAAACAACTTTGAGTTACTTTGGCTGTTGGTAATCATTACTAACCTTAGTACACTTTTACCATTACCCTTCCTTGGTTGGCTTCCTGCTAGCAACTCGGAAACTGAAACCCCGACATTACTAACAAACGGTGAACAAGAATTTTTACCTGATTTAATACCTGAGTTAATGCTGCGAGAATCAGAATCAAATGTAGTTGAATAACGAAGACTGGATTTGACATAAAATGTGAGCAAATGCCCGTAAAATACGGGTATATTCGTTTAATTTCACAAATACATATAGAGCGTATGCAGAATTTAGAAGTTCAACAAAAGGCAACTTTAGAAAAGTCTTATACTCGTGAAGACTGGCAGGGAGGATATCAATCTTTAACTCAAGAATTTGATTATTGGATTGATGATATAGAAGGACAAATTCCCTCAGAACTCCAAGGCACGCTATTTAGAAACGGCCCTGGTTTGCTAGATATAAATGGAGAACGCATTCATCACCCTTTTGATGGCGATGGTATGATTAGCCGAATCAGTTTTGTTAATGGTCGCGCTCATTTTCGCAACCGTTTTGTTCACACCGAAGGTTATTTAGCAGAACAAAAAGCTGGAAAAATCCTCTATCGCGGTGTTTTTGGTACTCAAAAAGCCGGTGGTTGGTTAGCTAACCTCTTCGACTTCAACATTAAAAATATTGCTAATACCAGCGTTATTTACTTGGGTGGTAAACTTTTGGCACTGTGGGAAGCTGCTGAACCCCATCGCCTCAATCCTTACACACTAGAAACGTTGGGAAAAGAATATTTCAATGGTGTTTTATCAACAGGTGAAGCTTTTAGCGCCCATCCCCGTTTTGACCCTAGTTGTGTTGAAGACGGGGGCGAACCTTGCTTAGTAAACTTTTCGATTCAGCCAGGACTATCTACCAAAATTACTATTTTTGAACTCAATCTAGCTGGTGAAATTATTAGGAAGCACGCTCATAGTGTTCCGGGTTTTTGTTTTATTCACGATTTTGTGATTACCCCCAATTACTGTATTTTCTTTCAAAATCCTGTCAGCTTTAACCCTATACCTTTAGCTTTGGGAATACGTGCAGCCGGCGAATGTATTAAGTTTCAGCCAAATCAACCAACTCGCATTATAGTTATTCCTCGCAACTCCCAAGCAGGACAAACAGGGGTAAAAATTCTGGAGACTCAATCTGGTTTTGTTTTCCACCACATCAATGCTTTTGAGGTGGAAAATGAAATTTTGATTGACTCCATTTGTTATGAATCTTTACCCGAAGTGGAGCCAGAAAGCGATTTTCGGCAAGTTGATTTTGAAGCCCAATCACCTGGGCAACTTTGGCGGTTTACTCTTAATCTTCAGAATGAAACAGTAGGAAAGGAATTGATTGAAAGCCGCTGTTGTGAGTTTCCGGCTATAAATCCGGCTAATGCGGGACGAGCCTATCGATATCTGTATATAGGTGCTACTGATCAACAGACTGGTAATGCTCCTTTGCAAGCATTACTGAAAATTGATTTGGAGTCTGGAGAAAGACAACTTTGGAGTGCTGCACCCCGTGGTTTTATGGGTGAACCGATTTTTGTACCACGTCCAGGTTCAACCAAGGAAGATGACGGCTGGGTGCTGGCTTTAGTTTATGATGCTGCTCATCATCGCTCAGATGTAGTGATTTTAGATGCAAATGATTTTAATAAAGGCGCGATCGCTCGCTTGCATCTTGAGCATCACATACCTTATGGTCTACATGGCAGCTTTACTTCAGAAATTTTTGCACCAGCTTGATACTCTGTCCTAATATCATAAAAGCAAAATAAAAATGTAACAAAAACTACAAAACCCTTGTTTTTCTAGAAAATAAGGGTAAGCTAGGCATATATATATCCGGTTTGCGAAGATACCGCGACGAGGAGAAAATTTTATGGTTGCAACACCTCTATTGCCGTTGGAAGCAGCTTCTCCAGC
>JBBSOP010000263.1:0-7126 GCA_038259655.1 Chroococcales cyanobacterium | reverse complement strand
TTTGAAAAATTAACCTCAAATCTACTGCCACTCTCTATCTTCAAGTTCCTTTTGAGGTAATAGTAAGGTAGCTTCAATTTCCTCTCTGATCGCAGCCGTCACCTCAATATTGTTATGCAGACAATCGAGTAATAGCTGATTGGCATCGTAGTAGCGTTGTAGCACTTGCTCTTGCTCAGGGCTAAACTGCCACTGGTGGTTAATATTGCGATAATTAATGACCGTTACTTTTAACTGTTTAGCCCAGGCTGAATAGTTCGTTTGACACCATAGCCCAAACCGTTCTTGATTTTGACGAGAATTTGGTAATTCCTCAGATAGCTGTTGCAGCGATTTATAAAGTCCAGCATCCATAACAATGCCCAAAATATTAGATAGAGCATCTCCACAAACATGAGCGTGGGCAAAGTCTTGGCTGTTGTCAATTGCACATTCTAGTAGAAGGCCATCTAAGGCTGCATCGAGAAACATCCCCTGGTCAAGGCTACTGGCTAAGGCAAAGTGAGAAGCTATATGAGGAGTCCGACTCAAGGCCAAGTAAAATGCTCGAATCGTTGCATCTTTTGTTTGGATGGGAATAATGCGAGATTTTTGGCTAGCCCAAGTCAAAAATTCTTGTAAATAAGGGTCTTGGGCAACCAGTGCATCAATCTGTTGCTTCATTAACTGTACCAAAGAGTCTGCACTGCGGAGCATGGTAGAGGTTAACAAGAAGATTTCGCGCCAGTGGGGATCAGTGATATGACTGACTAATCCTCCCAGCGCTTGCTCTAATGCCTCTAGGTTATGGCTGGCAACAATTTTTCTGGCTGTGAAGTATTCTTGAAATGCCAGATAAGAAAAGGAGAAAATTCCCCGCGCTCGTTCTGCTAATAACCCGTGTTGAGTCTCAATTGCCTTCAGCGCTGCTTCGCCTTCTATTTGCACTTCTTCTGCATCCATTGGTACGTCGGTCAGATTTTGAATATAGTCACCAATGTATTGCTCAACGATACGTTGCTCAAAAAAGTATTGACCTTGCTCAAATGTCGCCGCCGCAATCTGACTTAATAACTTGAGCTTTTGTGGTAGTGAAAACCCTCGGTAAATATCATCACGTTCAACGCCTTTGGCTTCATCCCATTTGCCCAATAGAAGGTCTAACCCTTGCTTATAAAAGTCAGTCCGCTTAGTCGGAAATTTTTCTTGCCCGTGGAATACCCAGCAGGCAAGATGCAGAAATAGGGGTGTAACCACGAGTTGGCGAAATTGCCAGTTTTCATCTAAGTCCAATTTCTGAATAAACTCAGTAGACTGCGCCTGACCATCTACAGTATTAGTTTTAGTAAATGCCACAAACCATTTTTGAGCAAAGGTTTGGATTTGTGCTGATGTAAATGGGGCAATCTCAACGTCGGTAAAGCCTCGGAGTCTGAGTCTTTGAGAGGCTGTTCGACAAGTTGCCACCAACCGATTTTTGTGATATTTCTCGGAAAATCTGCGAATTTCGCTTAAGACTGCATTGCTTTGTTGGTTAAGAACTTCATCCATGCCATCAAGCAACAGTAAAACTCTGCCTTCATTCAGCAAGGTTTCTATGACTGAGGGATCTGAAATTCCAGAGGTGAGAAACTCCTGACGGATGTAATTTAACAGGCTAAATTCGTTAGTAATCTGAAACTCGTGGGCAAAATTTCTGAGTGTGATAAAGATTGGCACTTGATTTACTGCAAATGCGCCTTGGTTACACTGAATGGCGAGATGTTGCAAAAAGGTAGTTTTACCTACTCCTGGTTTGCCTAACACTCTGAGCTTGGAGTATGTTTCAACTGCCTGTATACCGGGTATCTGTCTCTGTTCAGCCTCACCTAAGCCAAAGCGGTCAAATTCTTCTGGATTAAGGTTTTGCAAGTTAGTTAACTCTAAGTACTGTTGACTTGCAATTGACTCCAAAATATTCACATCTATATATATGTCATCGATCGCAACGGGACGGCTGATATCCAATAACTGCAAAATACCACACTGGTCTTGAATTTTGTCGAAGCGCTGCGATCGCACTTGTTGCACTAATGTATCAATATATAGAACAGGAGACTGGGTATATTCTTCTAGTTCCATAAATTCTGCCGAGGGATTAGTAGCAATCTCTCGCCAATTCAGTGACAACACCATGCAAATTTCCATAAAGGTATGACGCTCAATCGGACGGCTACTGAAAAACCGCCAAATCGGTTGTCTAGTTTTGAGGTTAACTTCTTGTGCCAGATTCTCTTGTGTCCACCCTTTGCGGGCAAATGCTCTTTTAGCTTGTTGAATACCTGCGAGTGAGGCTTGGAGCGATCGCTTGACCATAGGACAAAAACCCTGCTCCTTAAATTATAAACTTTAACTTTTATTAATATTTCCAATTTTACAGTTTTTTATGTATAAGTACAATTCTACTAATTTAAACTTATACAAATTATTAGCTTCTACTCTAACATTTTCAAACTTTTGTGACAAAATCAAACATTATACGCTCATTTTATACGTTTCAAACTTTAGCAAGACTTGAACTCAAACATTGTTTTGTAAGACTATAGAAGTAAAGATTAAAAGTTTAGCTATAAATACTTACTTGCTTAAAAAGCATAATTGTATTGTGTAGATATAACTTTATATACTTAAATTTGAATAAAAACCATGAGTTTATTGTCAGTTAACAAAATCTATCAAGTTATTGAAACGGCTGAATTAGTTTACGGAGTCAGGGTATCTGGGAGAATAAACAAAACAGTAACATTTATAGATAAATTATCTAATTATTTAGAGGATTTAAAAACTACAGGAAGATGTTCAGTCAAGAGATTACACCAATATATTGACGGATTCTCCCAGGAAGAAAAAGCAGAGGTGATAGCCCTCATGTGGCTTGGTCGAAGTGTATTAGATGGACAAGCAGAAGACTTCCCTCATTTTGTAAAACTAGTAATAGATCTGATACCTCAAAATTATGCAACAAGTTATATTGTTGAAAAACCCCTATTAGCAAAATATCTGCGAGGCGGGCTTCAAAAACTCAATATTTGTACTTCTGCTTCATCTTGAAACATCGTGAGGAAATTAGGTTGACATTGTTTGACTAATGCAATGATGTCCCTAGCTTCTTCCTGATATAAGTCTTCGACGTAACCAGATCTAGAAAGTTGTGCCTCTTTTTCACTATCAAAAGGACCAAAGTAATAAATACAGCGCGGAATAATGGTGTTAATCTCTACCCACCAGGCGAACTCTGACTGATTAGATTTCATGAGGGATACCTGTGATTAATTAAACTTGATTAAAGATAGTTTTTTGGTTGAGTATTCGATGAGTAAATCTATTGGAATACCTGAATGCGATCGCCTCCGGCAGATAGATACACTTTTACTGAATTATTAGCATGACATCTTAGTGTTAGAAATCATGTTTGAGCCAGCGTTTGATTAATGTATAAGTTGTATAAAATTAGCTATAAAGATTGAAATAATTACAATAATTTACAAAAATTGTGTTATGAAAAAAAATTATGATTTAACTTTTAGTGTTTTTTGATTGAAATTTTAGTTGCTTAAGCTCTTTTCTCACTACCAGTTAATTCTCTTGTTTCATAGTGGCGGCAACTCTGACAAGGGCCGCTGGGGTTGATAGCACAACGAATGTAGCCAGACTGGGCATTAAATTTGCAACTGATATCGCCAATGAGGTATCCTACTCCTTCTAGATAGTAGCGATCGCTTTCATGAGGTTGAAGATTTTGCCGTACCCTTGCTCCTGACAAATTCAGCGCAGCTTGCCTTAACTGTGAGCGTGTCTGCAAATGAGTTTTGCGGATCACCCACAAGGAAATTAGGGACGGTAAAAAACCAATGGCAATCACTAAAAGTGTCTTTAACACCTTTGTCTACCTCTTTTATGCGCTTTGATCATCCTTAACGACAGTTGTGGTGGATTATGGCATCGTGGCATCTAGAAACTTAGGGGAATAAGTACCAGATACCACTTCTATCAGCATAACTGTTACAACCTAAGGGCTGATCTGTGGTTGAATCTTTATAATTTTAAGATTTGTTGAGCAGTGTCCCTTGTAAAAAGTGATTTGTATCAGCGTCAGCCGTACTCTTGTTTTTTATATGTCCCACAGAGGCTAATCTTTTTCTTTTAGTTTGTTGACGAAGTTTTTGGGCTAACAGCGCGGCTTCTTTTTCTGCTCGGAATAAATCAACTTTCCGCGTGGTTATAATTAATGATTGATCTGGCTTTTGTCTCACCCAAGGGACACTAACTGTCAAATACTTGCAAATACTTCTGCATGGTTTACCATTCCCTTGTAGATAATTTGTTTTAGTGTTCAGTGTACTGGCTATTGCCTTCAACTCTAATATCTTTACTTCTAACTCTGCTGCCATCTGATTGATTCGTTGCGCTTGTGCTGCTAAATACTCCCACCCACTGATGATATTTTCTTGTTGGGGTTGCAATGGCACTATTGCATTATTTACTGTTGTAGGCTGTGATAAGGACAATGGCAGCGAGATTGTAGTGTTATGGCTGGGTTCGATTGTTTTCATAGTTTCTCCTACAAGGCTACTGAACTTGTAAGGCATTCTATCAAACAATTAGTACTTCTGTACTAAAAATAGCATCTAAACTTTGTACTTATGATAATGTCGCCTATATAGCAATCCTATTTGAGTTGTAAAAATTATCGAACCGCCAAGCCGCCAAGAACGCCAAGAGAAGAATGAAAGAAGTTTACAAATCATTTAGGACTGCTATATTGACTTAAATGCTGATGGGAAATATAACTTGTTGATTGTTTAGAGGACTTGGTTATTTAACAACAACAAAAAGTTAAATCTTTGTGATTAATTTGCTGCGATCGCAATGACGTTAAGTCGTAGCATAGGCGTAAGTTTATATACAGGACTTACGCAAAATCATGAAAAAACGTAGACGCTCAAGCGGCTTGCCGTAGGCTACCACAAAGAACACAAAGGACACGTAAAGCCTACGGCATAGCTACGCTTAGCGCGCAGCGTCTCGCAGAGAAGTAAAGAGGTTTTAGAGAGTTATTGCGTAAGTCCTAATATAGTTAATAGATATTTAAATTAAAGTTATAGGGTGCTAACTAGATTTAAAAATAATTATTCTTTTGATAATTTCTGCGCCATCTTTCCAGATTGTTGATAGATATGGATTTAGCTATAACGTTAACACCATTTCCTCTCCATTCAATTTCTGAATCAGTTGTGAAAACGCCACATTCTAATTGTTCAAAATTTATATCCCAATATTCACTAAATCGGCTTTTTAAAGTAATTACTTGCTCAAATACCTTATTTCTATGCTTATTTCTTCTTTTCCTTTCTGTTGCTCCTGTTGCTTCCGTATCAATAAACTTAGTTTCAATTAAAAACAGATTACCTTGAGATGTCAGATAGACAAAATCACATTTACCTAAATCTGTATAATCTGCAATTGGAGATTTTTCAAATAATAGTAATTCGCAGCATGAAGGAAACAATGATTTAATATTCAAAAACAAATAAGCTTGTAAAAGAAGTTCATTATCATAAGGAAAAACGATCACACCCTCGAAAAACTGTTTAATGTCTTGCTGAGTTTGAGGTTGGATTTTTTTACAGTAAGAAACAAATTGATATAAATCGTTGGCAATCATCCAGTTTTAGCTCCTTCCCCTAGCTATAGCCTAAGTCCTCATAGCATAAAAAGATACCATTTTATACATGAAGCATCATCCGCATAAGTAACTAAAAAAACTATAAAAGCTCAATATATCTCAGCCAATATACTGTTGACTTAGATATAAAAAATGTATTAATAAAATACTATTATTAAGTATATATACGATATTTATAATTTCTCTAATTAGCAATGCTAAGTGCCTAATACATACGTCCGTTGACAAAATCTATGAGCTACTAATCAAAGATTTTAGGTGAGCAGTAAATCTAGCATTTTGTAAAGCTTGAACTGTAATTCGAGAATCTTGTACGCAAAATTGCCAACCTAAACGAACTAGTTTTCGGGAATTTTCTGCTTGTACAATCCCAATTACTGGCATTTTTGATTTTTCTTTGTCCCCTGAGTGTTCTTGCAAAATTGTTTTCAAGCGGTGCAATTCTTCAATATCACCTGCTTGCTGAGGATTCAGTTCTACCATCACCATTTGCACTGTTTCTACTGGTTCCGCATCTTCAATTATCAATTGAGTTTGGTCATCGCGTCGGTCTACTTTACCCCAAATAATCAATCTAGTATCGACTTGGAGGAGAAAATCTATACGTTCATAAGTTTTAGGAAAAACCACTGCTTCAGATTGTGAAGTCAAATCTTCTATTTGCAAAATTGCCATAGGGTCGCCTTTTTTAGTTATGACTTTTTTCACATTATTTAGCATCACAACTGCACAAAGCTTTGTATCTTCTCTTTGATCGCCCAACTGTGAAAGGTTAATCGGCGTAAGGAGTGGTGCTATTTGCCTTAAAGATTTTAGGGGATGATCTGATACATAAAATCCCAATAATTCCTTTTCCATCCGCAATTTTTCTTGAGGAGGGAAATCAAGAATGGGGCTAGCTTTGGGTACAGCTTCAAAAGCTTTGTTAGTTTTACTATTAGTATTAGAAAATCCACCTAATAAATCAAAGAGATTTCCCTGACCACTAGCTCGATCTTTGGCACGAGATTGAGCCCAATCATAAACTAATTCTAGGTCTTTGATTAATTGCTGACGATTTGATTCAATTTTATCAAATGCCCCACAAAAAATTAGTGATTCTAAAGTCCGGCGATTAACTGCACGCAGATCTAAACGATCGCAAAAATCAGCGAGAGATTTAAATTCTCCTCCTGCATTTCTGGCTTCTAAAACAGAAGCGATCGCATTTTGTCCCACATTCCGCACTGCCGAAAATCCAAACAAGATTTTCCCGGCTGCTGGGGTAAAATCTAGACCTGAGCGATTAATATCTGGAGGGTCTATTGTAATACCCATATTGGTACAGTTGTTAATATATCTCTGCACCTTGTCTGTGTCGCCACTGTTAGCCGTTAACAGGGCAGCCATATACTCTAATGGATAATTAGCTTTTAAATATGC
>JBBSOP010000262.1:0-7127 GCA_038259655.1 Chroococcales cyanobacterium | reverse complement strand
TTGCACCCCGCACCCTGCCCCTCTGCCTTCTTACCATGCCCCATGCCCACTTAAGGGAATATCGGAGTTAGTTGAGGTTTTGCTGGTTTTTCAGTTCGGAAAGTAGAGCCATTAACTACTTGTGTTAACTGATTTGCCGTTAGCGATTGTAATAAACTGAGTCTGAGAGGAGCTTGGCTTAGATATTGGGCATAAGATGGCTGTAAATAAGTCCGATATTCAGGTTTGTTGAGAAGATTGCTTTCTAAAAAAGCCACACTTAGCGCCTTAATATAGTCATAAGCTGGAGCGCGGTTTGGACCAAGTAAAGCCGATGGTACTGGTAATACATCACTCTCAGCATCTAGCTCATCGATAGTGGTAAAGTGGGTAGCATTTTCAATTAAGACTAGGTACTTATTGGGGTTAGGAAGCCAAGTAAAAGGACGAATCTGTTCTGGTACTGATGGGGCGAAAATATCTTGACTACCTGTCACCAGCATCGCAGGAACTTTGATTTGACTGATTCCTGTTTGTCCAAATACAGAACTGTCAATAGGATTAATCGCAATGACTGCTTTAATGCGATCGTCTTGGATAGGATAATTTATTGGCGCTAACTCATCGGCGCGACATTGCAAAAATAAAGACAGATTCAAGGATCTGTTGGGATTACAGTCTTTGTTTAGTTCAGGAAAGTTAAGTACTCCTCCTGCCAAAGCCAAGACAGTATAACCACCAAAAGACTGGCCAATTGCCGCGACTTTTTGAAAATCCAATTTACCTCGAATTTCAGGATCAGTCTTTTCTAAACGCTGGAGAAAATCAAGTACATACTTGACATCCAAAGGTCGGTTAATAAATTCTGAGGGTTCTGGTGGCCCTGCCAAACCCGCAAAAAATAACTCAAAACGTTTGGCATTACTACCAGGGTGTTCTAGTACGGTGACGGCAAAACCGTAAGATGCTAAATGTTTAGCTAAATAGATAAAAGAAGTGCGGTCTGAGGCTAGACCATGAGAAATGACAATCAACGGAAAGGGCGGTGAGGATAAGTCTTGTGTAGTTTGTGATTTTACCTGAGGTAAATAGAGATCTACTGGTAGACGGCGATCGCGTTTCACATCATTAACAGGAAAGCTGATTTTCTGGAAATTAAATGGCCCTGGCTGGCGCAAATCCGGTTTAAAGGCAAAATTAACCTTAGAACTGTTAGCCTCTGTGATTGTCTCTTTAATCGCCTCTTGTTGAATAAAACCTACAACTGCATCCCTAGTTTTTAACAATTCAGATAAATTATTAACTATTTCTATTCCCTCAGAAAAATTAAGTCGTACGCTAGATGAGGGAAACTTACGTAATATATTGACAACAGTCAAACCTTGGGGATCGGCAGCAGCTATAATCAAAGCACTCCGCAAGGCGTAAAACCCATTTTGACGAGTATCATTTAAAAGCAATTCGCCTAAACGCTGCATCATCTGTTCACCTATAGGAGAATAGGTAAACTGAGATATTAAAGTAGGAGTGAGATTGAAACGCTGCTGAAGTACTTCCCGTAGTTGAGCCAGTTGTTGGGGAGTAGCGCGGCTGGCATAGGTTGCTAACTCATCAGTTATTTTGCCTTCTTTAGCAAAAATTTCCAAGGAATCAGTAGATAAGGAAAATTCCCCAAAAGGGGCATAGAAAAAACTAATGCGATCGGCGGCTATTCCAGGAGTAGCCGTCAACAACGTAGATAGCAGACCTAAACTCAGGTATCTTAACAATTTTTTCATTGACAAAACCCACTGTCTACGCTTCTCAAACTTGTTTGGGTATTCAGGAACGTGGGGCAAGATTTTTACCACTTTCCTCTTTAATTAGTTTAAATACATCAAAAGAGGAATAGGCTATTGCATTTACAGTATTGTTGTGTATAAGTAAATATTTTTACCCCTAAGGCACAAAGACACAAAGTATTTTCAATTCTGCCATTGATGAGAAAATCAGCCACAGCACAGGTAATAAATTTTTATTTAAAACAAAATCAGCAGTGCGATAATAGATATAGAGATCAAGTTATCAGATATGTCCCCTGCTTGTTGTACCTGTTGTGTTGCTGTTCTTAACCAACAACAGAAGCAAAATCTTTTATATCAAACCCAATGTCAAGCTGTCCCAGTCGCCAACAGCAAAAACTTGGTGAAAAATTGTACTGTGGTTGAAAATGGTCGGGTAATCGTTAAGCCATTACAATCACCAGTTAAATAAAAACAGTATTTAGACATCATCCAACTGATTATTCGGCGATCGCATCGCATAGATGACAATCTCTTGGGAATGAACTATCCACGCGTTAAGCTGGATAAAAGCGGCAATTTATTGCACTTTGTTATATCAAATTAGCTGATTTTGTTAATTTTTAATTTTCCCTGCTTGAGAAACCTGGAATGCTAGACCGTATTTTTGATTATCTTCACTTTAATTTCCATGTTGAAGCCCCTATAGTTCTGTTAATTCTAATTTTTTTAGAGGCGGTGCTATCTGCTGATAATGCGATCGCCCTGGCTGCGATCGCCCAAGGACTGGAAGATAAAGAACTTGAACGTCGGGCTTTAAATTTTGGTTTAGTCGTTGCTTATGTGCTACGAATTAGTCTCATTTTGACTGCTACTTGGGTGCAAAAATTCTGGCAGTTTGAGCTATTAGGTGCGGCTTATTTGCTGTGGTTGGTCTTCCAACACTTTACCTCGCCAGAAACTGATGACGACCATCATCACGGGCCGCGTTTTAACTCCTTATTGCAAGCGATCCCAGTGATTGCATTTACAGATTTAGCATTTTCTTTAGATAGTGTGACAACTGCGATCGCTGTTTCTCAAGAAAAATGGTTAGTCTTGACGGGAGCAACAGTCGGGATTATTACCCTACGATTTATGGCAGGATTGTTTATCCGTTGGTTAGATGAATTTGAAAACCTTGAAGACGCAGGTTATATGACTGTGGCATTGGTAGGTCTACGCCTATTAATAAAAGTGGTGAATGATGATTTAGTACCGCCAGAATGGATCATGATTTCTGCGATCGGCCTAATCTTAGCTTGGGGATTTTCCAAACGTACTTTAATCGAATCACCCCAAGTAGAACTAGAGAAGAGTGAAGTCGGGACTAGGGAGTAGAACAAAGGCAGGGGAGACAAGGGGACAAGGGGACAAGGAGAGCAGCGCGGTCTTGGGGTCTCCCCAAGTGGAGCGACTGCGGGAAACAGTTCTTTCCCCCACTCTCCAATTCTCCTTGTCCCCGATTCCTCTTATCCATGCCCAATTTTTTAATTTACTCGTGCAACCAAGGCGTTAAGTGTGGTTGCCAACTGACTAATTCTTCTTCTTTAAACCACAAACCTATTTCGGTTTTAGCAGTTTCTGGAGCATCAGAACCGTGGATGATATTGCGACCAATGTTAATGCCTAAATCGCCCCGAATTGTTCCTGGTTCTGCTGTTAAGGGGTTTGTTGCACCAATCATTTTTCTAGCAGCGGCAATCACACCGTCACCTTCCCACACCATCGCCACTACTGGGCCAGAAGTGATAAATTCGACTAAACCAGCGAAAAATGGTCGTTGTCGATGAACAGCATAATGTTGTTCAGCCAACTCCCGACTAGGTTTGAGAAACTTTAAACCAACTAAGGTAAAACCTTTAGTTTCAAAACGACGGATGATTTCACCTACTAATCCGCGCTGTACGCCATCGGGCTTAATTGCTAAGAATGTGCGCTCCATTGCTGTCTCCCAAAACTTAATGAATTTTTTATTAATCAGCAGCGCTGTCTCAGCATTGACTATTGACTACTGAACTACTGACCAATCAGAGTTTATCTTAGAAATTATCTCTAGGTGCATATCGATTACTAGATTAATAAGTTAAATTGTTTTTCGTGGGTGAAACACAGAGGTCAAGAATCAATGGGTGTTGAGTCAACTGCTACATCGGAAGAGGTGGTAAAAGTAACGTCCAATGGACATAATTCTGAAGTGAAAAATCATAAGCAAAAAAAACTGTTACCACCTAGCACTACCAAAGGAGATTTACCTCGCTCATGGAAAATTGAGGACAGCGAAGCTTTATACCGCATTGAAGGTTGGGGACAACCTTATTTTTCGATTAATGCTGCCGGTCATGTGACTGTCTCCCCTAAAGGCGAACGCGGGGGTTCTCTAGACTTGTTTGAGTTGGTCAACGCTTTGAAACAGCGTAACTTGGGGCTTCCCATCTTGATTCGCTTTTCCGATATTTTAGAAGACCGAATTGAGCGATTGAACTCTTGTTTCGCCAAAGCGATCGCTCGTTATAACTACCCTGGCGTTTATCGGGGGGTGTTCCCTGTCAAATGCAATCAACAGCGGCATTTAATTGAAGATTTGGTACGTTTTGGCAGACCCCATCAATTTGGTTTAGAAGCGGGTTCCAAGCCGGAATTAATGATTGCTCTGGCTATCCTAGATACACCGGGAGCATTACTAACGTGCAATGGCTACAAAGATCGGGAATACATTGAAACGGCAATGCTAGCCCAACGACTAGGACAAACACCAATTATCGTCCTAGAACAGATTGAAGAGGTAGATCTAGTAATTGATGCTAATCGCCAGTTGGGGATTAAGCCAATTTTGGGAGTCCGGGCTAAATTAAGCACCCAAGGAATGGGACGTTGGGGAACTTCTAGCGGCGATCGCGCTAAATTTGGTCTGACAATGCCGGAAATTATTCAGGCGGTTGATAAGTTGCGAGAAGCTGACTTGCTGGATTCGTTGCAGTTGTTGCACTTTCATATTGGTTCGCAAATTTCCGCCATTAACATCATTAAAGATGCCATTCAAGAAGCTAGCCGTATTTATGTGGAATTAGCCATGTTGGGGGGAGATATGAAATATCTCGATGTTGGTGGTGGCTTGGGTGTAGATTACGATGGCTCCCAAACCAACTTCTACGCCTCGAAAAATTACAACATGCAAAACTATGCCAACGATATTGTGGCAGAGTTAAAAGATACTTGTACAGAGCGACAAATTCCTGTACCAACATTGATTAGTGAAAGTGGGCGAGCGATCGCTTCCCATCAATCGGTGCTAATTTTTGACGTTCTCAGTACCAGTGATGTCCCCCTCGATCCACCAGAGCCTCCTCAAGAGGGAGAATCCCCAATTATTAATTATCTTTGGGAAACATATCAATCTATTAATCAAGAGAATTACCAAGAGTTTTACCACGACGCTGCTCAATTCAAAGAAGAAGCTATTAGCCGCTTTAACTTGGGCATTTTACGCCTTCGAGAACGAGCTAAAGCAGAACGACTCTACTGGGCTTGTTGTCATAAAATTCTTAACATTACTAGGCAGCAAGAATACGTACCCGACGAACTGGAAGACCTAGAAAAGATCATGGCTTCCATTTACTACATCAATCTTTCAGTGTTTCAATCAGCACCAGATTGTTGGGCGATCGATCAGCTATTTCCTATTATGCCCATACACCGCCTAGATGAAGAACCTACACGGCGAGGCATCTTAGCGGATCTTACCTGCGATAGTGATGGTAAAATCGACCGCTTTATTGATTTACGGGATGTCAAGTCAGTTTTAGAAATGCATCCTTTTAAATCTGGGGAACCCTACTATCTAGGCATGTTCCTCAATGGAGCTTACCAAGAAATCATGGGCAACTTGCATAACTTATTTGGTGATACCAATGCAGTTCACATTCAGTTGACCCCTAAAGGCTACCAAATTCAACATGTCGTCAAAGGCGACACCATGAGTGAAGTAGTTAGCTACGTACAATATGACTCTGAAGACATGGTAGAAAACATCCGCCAGCGTTGTGAGAAAGCTTTAGAAGAAAAGCAGATCACCTTAGCGGAGTCTCAACGACTGCTACAAACTTATGAGCAGAGTCTCAGAAGATATACGTACTTAAATAGTTAGGCATGAGGGGCTAGGGACTAGGGACTAGAGATTAGAGGAATTTTAGATTAATCTAGAGTGCTAGCCCCTAACCTCTAGCCTCTAGTGCCTAAATTGTGTTTGTTCCCAATAACTCCTCAATCGCTTGTCGCTCAAGAGGCGTATGTTCTGGTGGTGTCTGGCGAGCATCGGTAATCAGCCAGTCTAAAGCAGCAGCTTGGACATCTATTGCTGAACCTGTTTTATCTACGCAATAACGTCCAAATACCAGCTTGTCAACTAGCCGTATTCCCGGTCCCAATCGTGACCATTCAAAAATGACGCTTTTCTCTACAGTAGCTCCACTACATATCCAGCAATTCGGGCCAATCATTGCTGGTCCGACAATCTTAGCTCCGTCCTCTATCCTGGTCATGCCACCAATGTAAACTGGACCTGTAATATCTACTTTGTCCCAATTCACGGCCACATTTAAGCCAGTATAGATACCAGGAGCGACTTCATGTCCTGGAATTTGCACATTTTTAATTTCGCCTTCCAGCACACCATGAATTGCTCGCCAGTAGTCTGGTACTTTACCGATATCGACCCATTCAAAATCCATTGCAATAGCGTGGAAGGGGGCATCAATTTCTACAAGTTTGGGAAATAGCTGACTACCAATGTCATATTCCACTCCAGAAGGTATGTATTGAAACA
Source organism: Chroococcales cyanobacterium (assembly GCA_038259655.1). Taxonomy (GTDB): domain Bacteria; phylum Cyanobacteriota; class Cyanobacteriia; order Cyanobacteriales; family Nostocaceae; genus Halotia. The sequence goes on along the minus strand of JBBSOP010000262.1, from coordinate 503 downwards.
CCTCTGGCTCAAAAATGTAAATACCTGTGTTGATGTTGGTGCTTAGCGCTTCTTCTGTTGAGGGTTTTTCTTGGAAAGCTTTGATGCGACCATCTTCATCGGTGACAACTACACCGTAACTAGAAACTTCTTCTTTGGGAACAGATTTTGTAATGATGGTAGCAATTGAGCCTTTGGATTTGTGCCACTTCACGGCTGCCGTCAAATCTAGGTCAATCAAAGCATCACCGCACAATACCACAAAGGTATCGTCAAAAAATGGTGAGAAGTCTTGGATACGGCGCATACCTCCAGCAGAGCCGATTGCTTCCCCGACTAATTTACCGTCGTCATCAATTTTTCCTTCAAAAGAATAGGCAATTTCGACACCAAACCGTTGCCCATCACGGAAATAATTTTCTATTTCCTCAGCCAAATGACTAACGTTGACCATAATTTGGTCAAATCCATGTTGGCGTAAAAGTTCTAGGAGAAATTCCATCACTGGCTTTTGCAGGATGGGA
>JBBSOP010000261.1:0-7133 GCA_038259655.1 Chroococcales cyanobacterium | reverse complement strand
GGTGAATTTGATGGTGAGGTAATTGTGGAAGAAATTAACGGTAATTGGCTGTCATCTGTGGGCATAAAAACCCCACCAGGATGCTTTCCTGATGAGTATGCCGTAATGTATTTTCAAGGTAGAACACGGGTGATTACTGATGTGTCTACGGCTTGTTTGAGTGATTGTCATCGAGAATTTTTGCAAAGTCTGCAAGTGCAAGCCGACTTAATTGTGCCGATTAATATGGGTACGCAACTGTGGGGGTTACTTATTGCCCATCAATGTAATAATCCTAGAAATTGGCAGGATGGGGAAATTGATTTATTGCAACAGTTAGCAGATCAAGCTGCGATCGCTATTCAACAAGCACAACTTTACCAACAAAGCTGTATTGCCGAAACAGAAGCTAGATCTCAAGCAGCGCAATTAAAGCATACTCTACACGAACTCCAAGAAACCCAAACAAAATTGATTCACACCGAAAAAATGTCCAGCTTAGGACAGTTGGTGGCGGGTATAGCACACGAAATCAATAACCCTGTTAACTTTATTTACGGCAACCTCTATCACGCTAATAAATATACTCAACAACTGCTAGAACTTCTGAAACTCTACCAATTGAACTATCCCCATCCCCAAAATGAGATTAAATTAGCAACCGCAGCGATCGATTTAGACTTTTTGGTAGAAGACTTACCAAAAATTATAGATTCAATGCAAATAGGAGCCGATCGCATTCGTTCTATAGTTTTATCATTACGCAATTTTTCTCGCCTGGATGAGGCCGATAACAAGCCAGTTGACCTCCATGAAGGTATAGACAATACTTTATTAATCTTGCAACATCGATTAAATTCAAATGGCCATTTAACTGCTATTGAAATCATCAAAGACTATGGTCAATTGCCGCGAATAGAATGCTACGCCGGACAAATGAATCAGGTATTTATGAATGTTCTCAGCAATGCCATTGATGCCCTAGAGGAGCAAAGAACTAGAAAAAAAGAACAAAGCCCTAGTCCCTCACCGACAATTCGGATTTCTACCCAAGTCTCAACTAATAATTCATATTTGCTAATTCGCATCACTGACAACGGGCCAGGAATGACTGAAGATGTGAGAAAACACATTTTTGATCCGTTTTTCACTACTAAATCAGTGGGGAAAGGTACAGGATTAGGACTGGCAATCAGTTATCAGATTGTTGTAGAAAACCATAATGGAGTAATGGAGTGTGTTTCGGAGCCAGGGAAAGGTACAGAATTTTGGATTGAGATTCCTATCGAAATGCTAAGTAAAGTAAATACTCAAGAATTAAGTTAATGCACCCTTAATTCTATAGGTTGATGTTAAGACCATCTGTTAGTTATCATTTCCCACTCACCACTGACAACTGACAACTGACAACTGACTAAAGTAAAGTTTAGTTGCGAAAAAATCTACTTTCATCTATAAGTGCTAATTTAATAGTAGAAGCTAATAAAAAGCTTCCCTGACAGATTCAACAGCAGGATTGGTAATCAACAAAAGAGGTAAAAGACGCTGTTTAACTTATGTCTGTCTCGTACAACCCCAACAACACCCAACGCGAACGCTGATATTTCCTCAAAATATTGAAAATCGGGGGCGCTGTAACTGGTTTTCATTGCTTGTGAAGAGTGATGAACGTGATTACATCCCTGGCTATAATCAACAACGGGAGGAAATCATTAAAGCTAGTAGATGTCTGGGTGTTGTTGTATTAATATGATTTTACGAAATTACAAATATAAATCACTTTTCCTACTCCCCCTGCCTCCCCTGCTCCCCCTGCTTGTCATCTGTATCAACCTTAAATTGAAACGGTATAAGGGGTATCACTCGGTGTAAGCTGATAAAAAGTCGAATAGCAACAGACATTTGAAATAGCCCCTTATGTCAATTATTGCGCTCAGAGCATGGTATATAGAAGATTATGAGCCGATTGCAGAACTGGAAAAACGCCCACCAGACATTCGTCTCAGTAAAAAAAGCTTGCTGAGATCGGCAATGCGGGCGGACTTTTTAGAAGATAGCGATGAAGTTAAACAATCAACTTGGTTTGGGCGCTATTTAGAAGGGGAAAATATTGAATTTTATATTGAAGGTAGTGGTGGCTATTGTGTAGCTAACATAGACTTGATTAGCCATGAAATTTATTTTACTAAACAGGCGTTGTTGGCTCAGTTAGAACCGACAATTTTTTTGTGCTATCAAACTGAATATACCCCAGCGAGTGATGCCCTCAAAGAAGAACTGCAAAAAAGTTTGGCATCTTTAAATTTGCGATCGCGTGTTCCTTTAGCATTAGCAGAAGCTTATCGTCCTAGTGATGCTCCTTTACGGTTGAGTCGCGCTATTATGCGAAAAATTCGTAAGAGTTTATTATTTATTGCAGACACTACACCTATTGCTAACATTGCAGACAAAGAAACCAACCGATTAATTCCCAGTCCACATGTCTGTGTAGAAATTGGCTATGCAATTCAAAGTAAGCGTTCCGAACAAATTTTATTAGCTCACATGCAACGCCCAGACTTTGAGGGACAATTTCCTTTTGATTTACCCACACAACAAATTTTGCAGTTTCAAGACAGTGATGAACTGAATAAGATTCTTACTGGGGCAATTGAAACTCAGTTAGCAAGATTTAAACTGTTTTTTTGATATCGGTGGCAAATTCACAAATTTAAACTCTCCTGCCTATTTAATTTGTAAAATTTCTCTCACCCAAGCTTCTTCCTGTGGCGATGCCTGCGGCTGGCTACGCCTACGCGATATTTTCAAAGGTTGTGTATAATCAATTGCCAAGTCAAATCTAGCACGTTCGTAAACTTGATTTAGTAACCTCTGCAAGTCAACTATTGGCTCAGTTTCACCTTCACTCAAAGGCACAGGAAAAACAGGAATTGGGTTTCTTAAGTCGAAAGTATATAAATCTGCATCAGGCCTGTTGTAGCTGCGACTAACCAAAATACTATAATCTGCGGCTGTCGCTCCCAAAACAGGCATTGACTCTCCTTGCCTTAAGAGGTCAATTTCTACCAAGTTAGTTGCAGAAGCCAAAATTTTCTGTCGTTTGCTCTCGTAAGCGGCTCTACCTTCTTTGGAGCGTTTATTTTTGGGTGAAAGTATTTCAATTACAGCAACTACTTCTTTACTTTTAGTTGCTCGTACCTCTAAAAATCGCTCAGTTACCTGTTCAGGTATGGGAACTTTCACTTTACTAGGTTCGGTAAGTTTTGCAGCAGTCAAAGTTGTGCCAGAATCTGTAGTATTACGATTAGCAACTGCTACATCAGCAATTCCTACAAGTAAGATATCGTCTACACTCTGATAAACTCGCTCTTCGATAGAAACTCGGTATTTAGGTGCAATTTGAGGAGTCAAATCATCAGCTATAGCTACAATCAAACGATTGTGAACTTGATGCCAAAGTTCTGGCTGTTCTAAATAAGGGTTCATTCCAGGAAATGGATTTCCCATTGCACTTTCCTTTAGTTATTTCTCGTGACATCTTTGAACGCTCATCACAAAGCGCTAAAACGTGGGACTACTGCTGCAAAAGCTCAATTGAGACTATTCTATCTGTTCTAATCTTTTGATTTTCCTTTATGCAAGGAGCCGTTAAGCGAAATTTATCTTCCTAATTTGTTATCAATACCTTCGCAACCACCTGGAATAGTGGCTCTAGTTTTTTCACCCCCCCAAGTACAGCAATAACAACGGTTAGCGTCAGACATTCGTTGCACATTGCTGAAATCGGCATTTTCTACGACAGCACCAGTACATTCTCCGGTGTCGTAGTTTGGTCGTATGGTACGACTGCGGGGTGATGCCTGATCCAGGGAACCATAAAATAGACGAGTGCCGTTAAAGTCAGTATTACTGAGATTAGCATCATATAAAATAGTACGAGCCAGATTGGCTTTAACCAAGTCACAACCGCTAAGATTAGCCCGGACAAGGTTAGCTTCGCTCAGTTCAGTCCAACGCAAATCGTTACCAGAAAGGTCTGCGGCGGCTAGCATTACCCCTAAATCAATGACGCGTACACCTTCTAGTCGGTCTTCGGCATAACCCCCAACACCGTTGAGAATGGCTCTACCTAAACGGCGATCGCGTTTTAAGGGTGTCAGTAATTTAGAACGAGAAAGAAAGCGCAAAATTTTCGCTTTACCACTACCATCGACACTACTAAAAATTGCCGCCGTGCGTCCTTCAGCGATCGCTCTTTCTTGAGGCCAATCTTCTAATAATCCTTCTTCATCCAATACCAAGTCAGAAACGCCTTGAAAATAAGAATCAATCGTTTGCTGCTGGGTGATAATATTTTGCTGAACCGTTAGCAGGTTTTGTTGAATTGTCAAGTCTTTGGAAATGACATATTGTCGCCACGCTACATATACAGCGATGACTGCAATCAAAATTTGCCCCAAAGCGCCAAACCATTCGGCTAAAGTGCCAGAAGCCTCCCAGTTAATCTGCCGTCCCCAAAGCAACAGGCGGTAGGCTATACCAGTAAACTTTAATGAGCCAATAATCGCTACCACTAGTCCTAAAAAGGCTACAAACAGCGTTTTATCTAGAGACGAAAACCACTCATCGAATACATACTGCAACCAAGGCAATAGCATCGCCAGAGATAACATTAAGGTTATTACTGTTCCAAAAACGCCGATGATCCAGTTATTTAGAATCAAGCCAACAAAAGTAATAGCGATCGCCACTAAAGTAATCAGTAATGCTCTTGGCTTCACCGTAAATTGATTACTGATGTTTTGCTGAACATTGGAATGAGCTTGTTGCAGGGCAGCTATATTTTGCGGAGATTGCAAAGACGCAATTGCAGATAAGGCTTGTTGGGCGGCAAGTGTTTCTGAGCTTAAGTGATTTTCACTTGCACCAGTCTCAAAGTCATCTGGTAGCAATTTATCTTCTGGCACTGGTAAATTTGGGGAGTTGGATTCAATCGTCATGCTTTCTATTTTGCCCCACAAGACTCAATTCAACAGCCATGAAGTCAGAAGAGGCAGTAACCAGGGAGCATACTTCGACTGCGCGGTAGTTGAGCGTAGTCGAAACTCAGTAACCAGGGAGCAGGGGGAAGGGTACATCCACTTTCGGCAAATAGCCCTGCGCTAAGGCGCACGCTGCGCGAACAGACTGAAGTCTAGACGGCAGTCGCTACAAGGGAGGGAACCTCCGCAACGCGCTGCCTCGGCTATACAAACTAAACCCGCCTGCGCGGGTTTTAGGATAGTCCGCGTAGGCGGACTTTGTTTGTGTAGCCGCGATTTCTAATCGCCTGGTGTTTCTTTTAGTTTGTTGATCAAGTCTAGGTTAGTCAGATAACTCAGTTAAAAACTTATATTTACAGTACCTAAATTAAGTTAGGATATTAAACAAAATATATTAATATAACTAATACCTTTAGTAGAGCTAACTAAGACCAAATTAAAAATTAATTTAAAAAAAGTAGGATTTTTGATACTATGATAAAAAGTCAACGTTTTTTCAACATTGTATTAGGACTTCTGTAGGTACAGCATGGTCTTATGGCGCTGCGTCATTGCCTCTAGCTTTATTACTTTCTTCACCTTTGGTTGTGGCTATGAGGCAAATTCATCAACAGAAAATACCAAGCAAGTAGTGCAGGAAATCAATGTTACTCAACTACTAACAGAAGTAAAGGCTAGCCAAAAAGCCCAAGACTTATTTCATCAGGGTGATCAACTATTAGACAAACAACGCTACCAAGACGCTATTAATACATACGACAAGGTAATTGCGATTCAACCTGAGAGTGCAGAAGCTTGGATAAACCGAGGTAATGCCCTAACATCATTGCAAAAATACAACGAAGCCTTAGAATCTTACAACAAAGCGATCGCCATCAAACCAGCCAAAGATGAAGCCTGGTATAACCAAGGCAATGCTCTAGCATCATTGCAAAAATATCAAGAAGCCTTAGAATCTTACAACAAAGCGATCGCCATCAAACCCGACAAGTATGCAGCTTGGATTAATCGAGGCATTGCTCTCACAAAATTGCAAAGATACAAAGAAGCGTTGATATCATACAACAGAGCGATCGCCATTAAGCCAAACAAGCATGAAGCCTATTACAATAAGGCTTGCACCTATGCTTTGCAAAGTGATATTGAATTAGCACTTGAGAACCTGCACAAGGCGATGCAAATGGTTCCTGGTAAATACCAGAAGTTAGCAAAAACTGATCCAGATTTCCATAAAGTGCGTAATGACAAGCGATTTCAGGAATTAATTAAGTAGTTTGTTCTGAAAGTCAGGCGATCGCTATTTGATGGTCAAGTAGCAAGTTATCATGTTTTGGGCGATGGGGTGGCCGCTGAGATACTGATACCATTTTACTTTAAAGTTGATACATTTGGGCAAGCAGGGGAGGCAGCACTTCGGCTTCGCGGTAGTTGAGCGCAGTCGAAACTCAGTGACCAGGGGAGGCAGGGGGAGTAAGAAAAGTAATTTGTATTTGTAATTTCGTGAAATGGTATGAAACCGCTACTTTTTTCTTTGATTTCAAAAGTTTGTGGTTGATTGACTTTTTTGGTTAATTACTTTGTGCTGGTGTCACATACCTGACTGCGAGATTGATGGTATTTTATTTTTGCACAAACTTCTTTATCCCAATCGCAATATAAGCTATGACACTCAATTTATATTTACTGCGACATGGAGAAACTACTTTTAGTCAAAGTGGTAATTTTTGCGGTGAAACCGATGCGGAGTTGACAACAGAAGGGATGCAGATGGCAGAGAGTTTTGCCGATGTCTATCAAAAATTGCAGTGGGAGGCTGTTTATGTTAGCCCGATGAAGCGCACAATGGCGACTGCCACGCCATTTTGTGATGCTATCGGTATGGATATGCAGTTGCGTGACGGACTTAAAGAAGGTAGTTACGGCGAATGGGAAAGTAAAAGTAAATCGTTTGTCCAAAAGGACTATGCAGAAAACTATGTAAAATGGTTGACAGAACCCGCTTGGAATGCACCACTAGGTGGAGAAACTGCGGTAGATATTGCTAACCGTTCTATGCCTGTAATTGCTGAAATTCAAGAAAAACATCCCCAAGGTAATGTTTTAGTAGTTTCC
>JBBSOP010000260.1:0-7200 GCA_038259655.1 Chroococcales cyanobacterium | reverse complement strand
TTTTCTTTTCTCCCTGCTCCCTGCTCCCTGCTCCCTGCTCCCTGCTCCCTGCTCCCTGCTCCCTGCTCCCTGCTCCCTGCTCCCTGCCTTCCCTACCTAGTTCCTATTTGAGTACGGGCAGCAAGAACTGCTTTGCTTACCTGTACAAAACCTGTACCGCCGTAGCTGTTACGGGCAGCTACTACTTGACGAGGGGATATGGCTTCGTAAATATCGGCTGCAAATGCTGGATGTAGTTGTTGCCACTCCTCTAACGTTAAATCTTTGAGAAGTTTACCTGCGGCAATACTGGTTTTTACGACTTTACCCACAAGATTATAAGCTTCCCGGAAAGGAACTCCCCGCGCTGCCAGATAATCTGCCACGTCTGTAGCATTAGAGAAGTCTTCCGCGACTGCTTGTGATAATCGCTGGGTGCGAAATTCCAAACCTTCTGCCAGCAAAATTGTCATTGCTTCTAGACAGGCTTTGACTGTATTCACGCTGTCAAATAAACCTTCTTTGTCTTCTTGCAAGTCTTTGTTATATGCCAGAGGTAGCCCTTTCATAATTACTAGCATTGCCTGAAGATGACCAAACACACGCCCGGTTTTTCCCCGGATCAATTCTGGCACGTCGGGGTTTTTCTTTTGAGGCATAATGCTGGAACCAGTGGCACAGCTATCTTTGAGGGTAACAAAGCGAAATTCTTCTGATGACCAGAGAATGACTTCTTCACTCAGACGACTTAGGTGAACCATGATTAAGCTAGCAGCGCAGAGAAACTCGATCGCAAAGTCGCGATCGCTCACTCCATCTAAACTATTTTCATAAACACGATCAAAATTTAATAGTTCGGCTGTGTAATGGCGATCAATCGGGAAAGTAGTTCCAGCTAAAGCACCACACCCCAAGGGTGAAATATTCACTCGGCGGTAAACATCCCCCAAGCGTTCCCAGTCGCGCTGCGCCATCTGAAAATATGCCAAAAGATGATGAGCTAAACTCAACGGTTGGGCGCGTTGTAAATGGGTATAGCCAGGAATCAAGGTTTCAATGTGCTGTTCGGCTATATCTACTAAGACACCTTGAAATTCTCGCAATTGGTTTTTAATTTGTTGAATTTGATCACGCAGGTAAAGTCGAGTATCTGTACCTACTTGGTCATTACGCGATCGCGCCGTATGCAACTTTTTACCGACATCGCCAACAATTTCTGTTAATCGCCGTTCCACTGCAAAATGTATATCTTCCGCATCAATACCAGGGTGAAATTTATCTTGGTGGTATTCTTGGCGAATTTGTTCTAACCCTGCAACGAGTTGTTCTCCTTCGGCTGGGGAAATAATACCCGTGTGAGCCAACATTTTGGCATGAGCTTGAGAACCACTCAAATCGTATTCTATTAATTCAATATCAAAACCTATACTGGCATTAAAACGAGCGATCGCTGGATGCAGTGCTGATTCAAACCGCTGACTCCAAGTTTGTTCTTTGGTCATAAATTTATTAGGGAATAGGGCATGGGAAGAAGGCAGAGGGGCAGGGTGCGGGGTGCAACGGGGATGAAGAAAAAGCAGGGGTGCGGGGTGCTAGGGGGAGTTTGAAACTACTTCGCACTTATTCATTTGTAGTTAACACTCTTTCCTCTTCTCCCCTGCCCCCTGCCTCCCCTGCCTCCCATGCTTCTTTCCTAGCCCCTAGTCCCTTAACCGTAGCTTGTTAGATTCCGAATGATATAGCCAATGACCAAACCAATCAACAGCGCCCACACCTGTCCTGTCTGTATAAAGTGGCTCCAAGCTTTTTGGATTTGACCTATGAGATCTGGATCGTGAATTGCTTGAGCTAGTGGCATCAAATTTGTCGGCAAGTGCCAATATAACTGAGACATCAAATCGCTGATGTAGTGCATACTGAGTTTTCAAAAGATTTTTATGTCATAACCTCTACTTGTAGGCAATGTCCAGTGTTTAGATACTGGGAAAGTCCTTCTGAAACATTGCGACAAGTCGCTGAACAAATCTCACAAATCAACGACCAGCGTACACAAAGCAATATAGCCACATCAGCCTTTATTCTCGCTGGGCTAGTATTGAATAAAGATATTATTCAACAGCTGCTGCGGAGGGATATCATGCAGGAATCAGTAACTTATCAAGCACTCATGGCCGAAGGTGTTGAAGAAGGTGTTCGCCGCGTGGCGATTAATCTTCTACGCCAGGGGGTAGCTGATGAAGTAGTAATCAAAGCTACTGGTTTGTCAGCAGAGCAGATTGAGCAACTGAAGCTGACAGAAGTAAACAATCAAGAAAATTAAGGATAAGTTCAGTTCGTAGTAAGGACTTTAGTCCTTATTTTCTAAGCAACTAAACTGATTACCTTACCCTACAGGTTCTGCTTTAACAGTAAGGCTCAAAATTATCTTAACAGCCTACTACTTAGGGCTGGCGATTTAGCTTATCGGCCGTCCGCAAAATTTGCCCAGCCAAAACCGCTGCACCAAAACCATTATCAATATTCACTACCCCCACACCAGACGCACAAGAGTTAAGCATTGTCAATAACGGTGCTAAACCACCAAAACTCGCACCATAACCGATGCTAGTAGGAACAGCAATCACCGGACAACTTGCTAAACCGGCAACTACGCTAGGTAAAGCGCCTTCCATCCCCGCTACAACAATTAACACTGATGCCGACTCAATCAAGTGGCGGTTACTCAGTAAGCGATGAATACCGGCAACGCCAACATCCCAAAGACGCTGGACGCGAAAACCAGAAAGTTCAGCTGTGACTGCGGCTTCTTCAGCTACAGGTAAATCAGCAGTCCCCGCTGACAGAATACAGATTATCCCCTCAAACTGTGGCTCAATGACAGAGGGAGCGATCGCACAAATTTTTGCTAATCCATAATATTGCAAATCTTTTACCTGTGATTGCAGTGCGGCATAAACTGCGGGTTCAATCCGGGTTGCCATGACTACCGGATTGCGGAGGCGCATCACCTCCACAATTTGAGCAATTTGTTCAGGGGTTTTACCTGGCCCCCAAATTACTTCAGGAAAACCAGTTCTGAGGGTACGATGATGGTCAATTTTGGCAAACTCACCCACAGGTTCATAAGCTAAGTCTTTAAGAGAGTCTAAAGCCACATCTGGAGTCACTTTACCATTGGCAACCGCTTCGAGGAGCGATCGCAAAGTTTCAGGTTGAGTCACGGCAATTTTAAATTAGGGATTAGGGACTAGGGGCTAGGGGCTAGGGGCTAGGAAAAAAGCAGGGGAGGCAGGGGGAGGCAGGGGGAGACAAGGGGACAGTTCTTTCCCCAATTCCCCAATTCCTCTTCTCCATGCCCAATGCCCAATGCCCCATGCCCAATCATCTACTTAGTGATTTTAATTTCATAAATGTTCCAGAAAGCACCACCGAGGGCTGAGTAATCGATGCCTTCAAAGCGATCGCGTACTGCTGACAATGACAGTGGATTAACTAAGTAAATAAAAGGTAAATTTTCTTGAGTAATTCGTTGTGTTTCAGCATAAATTTCTTTTCGCTTAGCTTCATCCAACTCCCTAGCACCTTGAATGTAAAGCTTACCAATTTCTGCTTCCCAAGGAGCCACTTGCCAACCTTGAATCGGTTTTTGTCCGGCTTGGGGTTTTTGATTAAACATGTGTAAACCACCTTCAGGCGACCAAACATTAGCGCCATCATTTGGTTCTAAACCACCAGTCAAACCTAATAAGGAAGCATCCCAATCGAGAGTATTAGCCAGCTTATCTGTGTAAGTGTTCCACGCTAATGGGGTGAAATCGACTTGAATACCAATTTTGCTCAAGTCTTGCCTAATCTGCGCTCCCATTGCCTCACGGATTTTATTACCAGCATTGGTGAGTAAAGTAAAGCGAACGCGGTTGCCTTGAGCATCAAGTAATTGGCCTTGTGCATTGGATTTAAATCCGGCTTTTCTGAGCAATTGTTTAGCTTTATCTAAATTATAATCATAGGCTTTCAATCCTTCTTGAGCCGAAAGATAGTAGGGACTCTGCACAGAAATTGGTGAATCTTGTGGTTTACCCAAGCCACGAAAAGTATTATTGATCATTGTTTGTCGATCAATGGCATAAGCTACAGCTTGCCGAAACTCGACTGTATTAAACCAACGTGACTTGATTGGATCTACTAGGGGTTTTCCGTTTCTTTTGCCTTGATTGAGATTAAATAAAACAAACGATGTCCCAGTCGCCGGGCCACCTTCGTAAATTCTGAAGTTACCTCGCTTTTCTTGTTTTTTTAGCAAAGAAAAGTAGTCTGGTGCAACTCCTATCGTATCTAAACTTCCAGAACGAAATTGCAGCAAAGCAGTATCTGTTGATTCCACAATTTGCCATACAACCCGTTCAATATAAGGTTGCGATTTTCCCTGAGGCCCTTTACGCCAATAGTAAGGATTTTGTCTGAATACTATACGCTGACTGGTGTCATAGCGCTCTAGCTTATAAGGGCCGTTGACAATTATTTCTTCAGGAGGAGTATCAACGCCCCATTTACTCAGAAATATCGGCTTACCTTCTTGGTCTTTTGTTTTTATCGATTTTTCTAACGCATGGGCAGGTAAAATTGGCAATCCTACATTTCCTAAAAATGGTGCAAATGGTTCTGGAAGAGTAAATTCAACACGGCGTTGATCAATTTTTCTTACCTTGGGTAATGCTCGACTTTCACCAATCCGAAGAATATCTCTAGCATCTGTAGGAATTGCTTCGTTGAGATAAATGTCGTTGAAAGTAAATACTACATCATCTACTGTTAATGGTTGACCATCAGACCATTTCAATCCTTCACGTAAGGTAAAAACAAACCGCAATTTATCATCAGAAATCTGCCAAGATTCTGCTAAATCAGGCTCAAATTTACCAGTTATAGGGTTTTGGGTGGTTAACCCCTCAGAAGTCAGTCCAAAAATATTAGGAACTTCTGAACTGAGAGGGTAGTTAAAAGTTTTGGGATCACTAAGAATACTACTTACTAATTGCGGTACTTGTGCAGCAGAACTTTTAAAATTCTCTGGATTGCAAGCTGCAACAGTAAGAGCTGTCAAGGTAGCTAAAATAAAAGGTACACAAAAACGCTTAATTTTGGAAATGGCATCAATAGTCAATTTCATAGTTTTAATATCTAAATAATGAGATCAATTTGTTTGAGACTGTAACCAACCCAGAAAATTTTGAGTTTTATTAAAATACTGGATTCCAGCATCTCGGAAAATTTCTGTAACTTCTCGTTTGCCAAATTCCTTGGAATTAGCGCTTAAAAATATTTTTATTTCATCTGCGTATAAGCGTGTATGGTGAATTATACACTCTATAATCAATTTATCTATCAGATGCTTCTCAAGGATATTTATAGCAAGGCTTCCATGAATAACTCCTGTTGTTAGAGGAATCTCTTCTGCTTTGCTAAAAAGCTGATTTAAGGCTATATAAAAACGTTTTTTTGTATCATTATTACGTTGCAGAAAGTTTATCTTAGCTTGTTTAAAATAATAAACAACTAATTTAGCATTTTGTGAAGTTTTATCTCTTGCAGCCTCGTTCACTTGAATATCCAATTGCCTAATAAAATCTTGGTTATATTTGTCTTCTTGTTCTAAAGTAGCTAAAGATTCTACATAACAAATGCTGGGTACTACTAAGGAGATTGACGTAGGTGTATTTTGCAGAAAACTTTCTGCTAGTTCATCCTGTCCTTTAGCAATGCTCATTAAAAAGTTGGTTTCTACGTAAAGTATCACTACAATGCTACCTAAGGTTGAGTAATTCCACCTCTTAAGAACTGTAACAGACCTATTTCTTCTATCTCCTTAGACGCTGGCGGTATTTCTGACTTCCAGTGATAGCAAAAATCACTTATCCAGGCTTCTGTCAGACCTGTAAGATAAAGATTAAAAATTTGTTTTTTATTAAATTCTGGCTCATAATGACTAAGCACATCACCAGTATTAAAACTAATAACTTCTGACAAATTAGAACCATTCCATCGAAAAACTAAAATACTTTCCAAATCAACAAATATAGCAAAGGGAATCAGGACTTTTGAGGCTTGTAAGTGGTCAATAATTTGCAAGATAGCATTTTCTTTGGTCTTTTTTGGGTTTGAGTCAAATGGAAAACCTTGAACTTCAGCTATCAAAACAATTTTTCCATCTTTGTCTAATGCCACAATATCAGGGCGGTCTACATCCTCTACATCTTCTAAGTTTGTAGCTTGCATGGCTTTAATTTTCTACTAAGGTTAAGTTTGTTTATCTCCTATCACCCTATTAGACATCTCCAGAAATTAATTATGCGTTACCTGAAACCCTTGTAGAGACTTGTTAGCGTAGCGGTACGAAGTTCCATTTCGCGTATCTACATTCTTTTTCAAAGATGTCTATTGATTTTAATCCTAACGATAATTTAATAGCTTCACTGATGCAGCTAAGAAAAGTTATTCTAAAGCAACTAGCAAGACAACAGCATAAGCACAAATACCTTCTTCCCTTCCCACAGGGCCAAGTTTTTCATTAGTTGTAGCTTTGATGCCAACTTGATTTGGTTGTAATTTTAAAACATCTGCCAACTTGCCACGCATTTTTTCAATATATGGCTTCAATTTGGGGCGTTCAGCTACTACTACCGAGTCAATATTACCTATCTGCCAACCTTGATCCCGAATCAGTTGATGTACTTGAGTTAATAACATTAAACTATCTGCCCCTGCCCATTGAGGATCGCTAGGGGGAAAATAATGCCCAATATCTCCTAAAGATAATGCTCCCAGCATGGCATCCATAATGGCGTGGGTTAGTGCATCAGCGTCACTGTGTCCCAATAAACCAAGTTCGTGAGGAATTTGGACTCCTCCTAAAATTAAAGGGCGATCGCTCACCAATTTGTGAATATCGTAACCGTTACCAATCCGAATATTAGTCATTTGTCAGTTGTCAGTTGTTATTTTTCTTGCTTCCCCTGCCTCCTCTGCCTCCTCTGCTCCCCCTGCCTCCTCTGCCTCCTCTGCTCCCCCTGCCCCCAGCATCCCCTGTTGCCATTTTTTCAGCAAATCGGGACGGCGATCGCCTGCTTAGGAGCTGCCGCGATCGCCGCCATAGCGTTATTCGCTCTCGTGCCGCGTCACGCGGCGAGCGAACGCCCTAATTGACGTAAATCTGCAGCGCGT
>JBBSOP010000259.1:0-7204 GCA_038259655.1 Chroococcales cyanobacterium | reverse complement strand
TTTTATCCCCAAAACCTTATTCTTGCGTTCAGCCATAATTAGTGTTTCATCCCAGTGATAGTTGGTAGAACGCTTTCACAGTAAGCTTTTTATCTTTTATGGACAAGTCTAATATTCTCCTCACAATCAAGCCAAGTATAGAAAAAAATGGCAATACTTTAGAAGTAGATTGTGAGAAGTATCTTGGTAGGATGTATGCAGATAAAACTAGAATGCGACAAGTGCTTTTAAACTTGTTAAGTAATGCAGCCAAATTTACGACAAACGGAAAGGTAACGCTGACTGTTAAAAGTGAACAAGAAGAATTTGTACAAGATACGTTGAAACATAATCCTTTTGGAATGATAACCTTCACAGTTATAGATACAGGCATTGGTATCTCTGATAATCTACAGCAAATTTTATTTCAACCCTTTATAACAGGAGATACATCAAAAAAATATGGTGGTATTGGATTAGGGTTGGCCATTAGCCGTCACTTTTGCCAGATGATGGGTGGTAAAATTTTTGTCAAAAGTAAGCTTGGAGAAGGTTCTACTTTTACAGTTCGTTTACCGCGAAATATAATTGCATAAGCTAGTTTCAAAAGCGATCGCCTCCGCTACCATCCCATCTTCACCAATCCGCAAACAGAGGAGGCAAAAGCCGCCTGCGAAGTCTGCCGTAAATATGTTTGGAGTAAAGAAGAAGTTAAAAACGCGGATTAATGAGAAGAAAACAGGACAGATAAACCTTTAATCTCCAATGTTGAGGCTCACAACTCCACTTTTCACCTTCAGAACTCGAAACTTCATGCTCAGAACTCAAAGCTTCGTGTTCACAACTGCAACATCCGAGATCCAAAGGTCGAATATGGTGATTGTAAGGCGATCGCTCACTCTCAGAACTCGGAACTTGAGCTTCAGAACTGCAACATCCGAGATTGAAGAGTGAATGATTGTGAATGAAAGGCGATTATTTAAGAGTTACCCACAATTAATATCAAGTTCAGATCAACCCCAAGATTAAATCTTGTCATCAACTACCTAAAACTTACTCGTAATGCGTCCACATCCGAATTATCTTGACTACTTGTTCGGATTCGATGACTTCATACACCAACCGATGCTGTATGTTTATCCTGCGAGAATACGCACCTGATAAATCACCAACCAGCTTTTCATAAGGTGGAGGATTTTGAAAAGGATTTTTTTCTAGAACTACAAGTAACTCCTCAGCTTTTTCCTTTAAATTACTAGAAGCTAACTTCTTGGCATCTTTTTGCGCTTGTTTTGTATAAACCAACCTCCAACTCACTTCTTCAAAATTCGGACTTGGCTCTCCATTACTGCGCTGACTCACCAATCTAACTCCTCATCGCATTCTTGGATCGGAGTTGCTAGTCCGTCTTTTATAGATTCTCGCATTCCAGGTATAGATAATAAGTAAAGAGTCTCCTGAATTGCAGACCAGTCTTTTTCCGCAAGCAGAATCGCATTACCGCGTTCACCCTGAATGATCACAGGCTTACCCTGCTCTGCAACTTGGTCTATCAACTGTTGTAAATTATTTTGAGCGTCGTTAACAGGAAGCGAAGACATTATGCTTTTTTAGCTCACGATAACTTTAATGTTCGAGAATTTCAAAGAGTACCTATGTTTAAAAATAGAAAATTGTCGTTCTTCTTAAAGGATAGTAAAAAATGGAATGGTTTTATGTTGAATGGTGCGATCGCCAGCCCTATTACTAAGCACTTCTGAGCGCCACAATTGGGTCGAGTTTAGCAGCACGACGGGCGGGAACAACACCAAAGAATAAACCAATACCGCCAGAAACACCAACTGCCATTGCGATCGCCACAGGAGAAATCCCTGCTTCTAGGGGTGTCAAGGCTGCTACTAGCAAAATACCACTGACACCAACTGCTGTTCCAACTAAGCCACCAACAGCCGAAACAATCACAGCTTCAATGATGAACTGTAATAGAATATCTTCCTCGGTTGCCCCAATCGCTTTTCTAAGTCCAATTTCTTGTGTGCGTTCAGTGACGGAAACCAACATGATATTCATGATGCCAATGCCGCCGACAAACAACGATATGCCGGCGATCGCTGCTAGCATAATTGTCAATGCACCTGTGATTTGACCAACTGTTTGTAAAGCATCTTTTTGAGAGCGAATAGTAAAGTCATCTTCACCATTAATTTTGTGCCTTAGACGCAACAAATTAGCAATTTGAAACTCTGCTGCATCGACGCTCTCTGAATCACGAGCCGCAGCGACTAGGTAATCTAAGGCAATACCATAAGGAGAATTTTTGCCCACAAGTCGGTTGGCTGAAGTCGTGATTGGTATGATGGCAGCATCATCGTAATCTGCTCCAACACTGGAACCTTTGGATATTAATGTGCCAATTACTTGAAAGCTAGTATCTCCAACTCGCAATTGCTGACCGATAGCGTTACTATTACCGAATAGTTTTTCTGCCAAGTCTCCACCTAGCACAACGACTTGGTTACTTCGCTTGATGTCTACCTCAGAGAAAAACCTGCCTTTAGCAGTTTCAAAATCCCGCACCGATAGGAAGCCAGGAGTTGTGCCAATAATATTAACATCGGTATTTCTGTTGCGGTATGTAACTACCTGTCTTCTATTTAATTCGGGAGCAACTCCCATTACTGTTGGTACTTGATCGGCGATCGCTTCGGCATCTTGTAATACTAAAGTCTTTGGCACTTCAAAAGAAATACGCTGAGTTTCTTGATTACCGGGTAGTATAAACAGCACGTTTGGCCCTAAAGACTCTAGCTGGTTAGATACATACTTTTGTCCTCCTTCACCGATACCAATCATGGCAATCACCGAAGCGTTACCGATGACAATACCCAACATGGTGAGGGCGCTACGCAATTTGTTCGATAGCAGAGTTTTCCCCGCCATTTGTACACTTTCTACAAGATTCATCTTTTAAAAATTACGAATTATTTTGTTCTTTAGCCTTTTGGAATTTGTAATCTTTAGGTGGGTTGATAAACACGCGATCGCCTACTTTTACTCCCTCTAAAATTTGAGTTTGGTTTTGGATTTGTGCGCCAATGGTGATTTCGCGGAACTGGGGCTGATTTTTTTCATCTGGGACGAGTACGCCAGTTTGGCCTTTTTCAGTCACAATGGCGACGGTGGGCAAAACTAAAGCATCATTAACGCGATCGCCCAAAAAAGTCAAATCCACATTTAAGCCAGAACGCAGTTTATCTGTACCAGTGTCGAGAGCAACCCGCACCTGAAAGGATGTTACGCCTTGTTCTACTACTGCTTCTGGTGCTATTAGGCGCACATGGCCTTTAAAAACTTGATCGGGATAGGCATCAGCAACAATTTCGACCTGCTGTCCCTGTTTAATTCTGCCTATATCTGCTTCTGGAACTTGAGCTAATATTTCTAAACCGCGGGCTACGGCAACAATTGAGCTAGAAGTTGCCGAGGCGCTAGTAGAAGCGGAGGTTGTAGGTGTGACAAAAGAGCCAACGTTAGCGTATTTTTGTGTGACAATGCCGCTGAAGGGAACGCGAATAATAGTATCTTCCACCCTCACTTGGGCTGCTGCGAGTTGGGCTTGGGCAGATTTTACTGCGGCTTGGCGTTGGGCAATTTCTTCAGGACGACTACCATTTTCTAATAAAACCAGTGCTGCTTGTGCTTCAGTCACAGCGGCTTCTTTAGCGGCTATTTCTTCACTCCGAGTTCCACTTTCTAAAAGTGATAGTTGTTTTTGTGCTTCTTCTAAACTAGCTTTGGCTCTACTGTCTTCACTAATATACTGATCTAACTGATCTTGAGAAGTTGCTCCTTGCCTTGTCAATTCCCGATATCGGTTTACCCGTACTTGCGTGAGATTCACTTGGGCTTTTGCTGAATCTACTTGGGCTTTTGCTTGGGCAATTTCTTGAGAACGATTCCCGGCTTGAGCTTGGGCTAACTGAGCTTGGGCTTGGGCTAAACGCGCCCTACTTTGGGCAATTTCTTGAGGACGACTCCCGGCGCGGGCTTCATCTAATTGAGCTTGAGCTTGGGCTAAATTAGCTCTGTATTGCTGGATTTGGGCTTGAGTGTCGCCTATATCCATCTTGGCAATAATTTGTTCTTGCTGGACGCGATCGCCTTGTTCCACATATAACTGTGCTAGTACACCAGGGTTTTTGGGACTAATATTCACACTTTGAACCGGCACTACTTTACCACTAGCAGAAATCCGCAAAGTGACATTTTTTGCTTCTACAGGCACAGTTAATTCCGTAATATCTTGTTGGCTAGCTCCCCTATTGAACAGGGTATAAGTTGTTGCTGTGCCAACAACCAAAGAACTCGCTGCTATCAGCCCAATTAACCAATGTCGTGGATGTTTAAGTTTGCCAATAACGGGAATTTCTATATACGTAATCATAAATACTGGCCTACGGTTATTGCTGTGCTAATGCTTAAGTAGCGTTTAGTGGGAAGAATGTGATAAAGCTGCTGGTAGACTCAAAATTTATCAATAAATCAACAAAAGTTAGTTGAATCCTTGCTTAATGCCCCCCTATGTTAGCCTTTAGCATTTCCGTACGGCTTCACCTGATTGGGTGACTTTATTCATGAATCAATACTTCCAAAGTCCAAGTAATGACTTTGAACTTGGGAAAGATGAAAATGCAATTACAGCTTTATTCTTGATTGCTTGGCGAGTTTCAGGAGTTTTAGATCCTTTAAGAAGTCGAGGATCTTTCTTTTTCTTGTTAGCCAACAATCAAACCATCTTGAACTCGAATAATTCTTTTAGTTTGGGCAGCAATATCTGGTTCATGAGTCACAATTACAATTGTGATTCCTTGATCGTTTAGTTCTGTCAGTAAACTCATCACATCGTGGGAAGTTTCAGTATCTAAGGCTCCCGTTGGTTCATCAGCTAAAACTAGTGCAGGTCGATTGACCAAAGCTCGCGCGATCGCTACCCGTTGCTGTTGTCCACCAGAGAGTTGACTGGGACGGTTGAGAATGCGATCGCTTAATCCTACCCTATTTAAAGCTGCTAATGCTCTTTCACGGCGTTTGTGCTTGGGCAAGTTAGCATAAATCATTGGTAACATCACATTATCCAAAGCCGTCGCCCGTGCTAATAAATTAAATTGTTGAAAAACAAATCCTATTCTTTGATTGCGTACATAAGCTAATTCATCATCATCAAAAGTAGTTAGGTTTCTACCTTCAAAAATATAATGTCCAGTTGTCGGGCGATCTAAACAACCCACAATATTCATCAGTGTAGATTTACCCGAACCCGACGCACCCATAATAGAGACATATTCCCCTTCCTCAATTGAGAGTTGAATCCCCTTAAGTATAGGAACAGTAACTTCTCCTAAATAATAGGTTTTAGTAATAGATTCCATCCAAATCATTGTTGCCATATAAATTAAGTAGTTGTAATACGATTGAGTTGGGGGTTCTTAATAAATTACAAAGACGCGATCATAAATCAAACTATATTAGGTAATATAAAAAATTAAATAAGCTCGGAGAAAAGGCTTTAGCCCTTTCTTATTAGCGTAGTGTCTCATAGAGAGGACTAAAGTCTTCACTACAAACTTTAATTGTTTACGCCGTCTACCTAATTACGAATTACGAATTACGAATTACGAATTATTTAGTCGCTTCTTAAAGCTGTAATTGGGTCTAATTTGGCAGCGTTACGTGCGGGAATCACCCCAGCAACTAAGCCAACGCTTAATGAAAGTGCAAACCCAGCAATAATTGATAAGAAAGAAATAACAAACGGAAACTTAAAAATACTTGCAGAGATAAAGGCAATTAAAACACCACTTCCCATGCCAACACAGCCGCCAACAATAGAAATGACGATCGCCTCGGCTAAAAATTGATTAAGAATGGCTGAATTGGTCGCTCCTACAGCTTTACGAATGCCAATTTCTCGTGTACGCTCTACCACTGAAACTAACATAATATTGGCAATTCCAATGCCGCCAACGACTAAAGAAATCCCTGCGATCGCCACTACCATAACTGTAAATAAACCGACAACATTAGTAAAGGTGCTGACAATATCAGCTTGATTAGTCAAACGAAAATCATCGGCTTGTGGCGGATAAATATTATGACGCAAACGTAAAAGATTAGTAACTTGAAACTGTGCCGCTTCTAGCTGTTCTTGATTACTAGCTTTAACTAAAATGCCATTGACAGAAACCCCCGCTAAAGAATTGTTTCCTACTAGTCTTCTCGACATACTAGTTAGAGGAATAAAAATTTGGTCGTCTCGATCCATCGGCCCTTGGGAACCTTTAGGCTCCATTACCCCAATTACTTCATAAGCTTCTCCTTGAATACGGATTTTCTCACCAATGGCATTGACATCCTGTCCAAATAGCGTTCTTTGAACTGTAGGCCCTATAGTTGCAACTTGGGTGGCAGTATCTAGTTCTTCTTGAGTAAAATATCTACCTGATTGGGGATGAGTATTTCTGACTTCTGGATAGCTCAAATCTGTGCCGTAAATAGTTGTTGAGGTGTTTTGTCCTTCATAAACAACTTGAGCGCTGCGTTGGAGGTAAGCAGAAACCATTTGTGCTGATGGTGCTTGTGTAGCGATCGCTTGAGCATCTTCCCAGGTTAAAGTACTGCTAGAACCCAATCCTTGCCGGATATTGCCGCTTCTTGCTGCACCAGCCAAAACTTGTAGTACATCTGTTCCTAATGCTTGTATCTGCTGCTCGACTCCTTTTTGCACTCCTTGACCAACAGAAGTAATGGCAATAACTGAGGCAATACCAATAATTACACCCAGCATAGTTAGTCCTGTACGTAATTTGTTACTCCACAGTGTCTCTACTGCCATTGACAATATTTCTGTAAATGGAACAGTACGGGTATTCTTACCTTGGTAGAAAGCTTTAATCATGTGTATTTTAAATTAAATTTAAGGAGCAGCATTACCACGAGAACGACCCCCAGAAGAACGATTACCTCCTCCCATGCCCGGCAGCAGTCCTCCTCGTGGTGTTGATTGCGGTCTTGAACCTGGTGGGAAACTCAGCAAGACTTTCTCGTTTCCTTTCAATCCAGACTTAACTTGCGTAAAGTTATCTACCGTCACGCCAGTCTCAATACGAGTGAAAACAGGTTTTCCATCAACTCCAGAAACGAATACACCTGTAGCATTTTCTCGACG
>JBBSOP010000258.1:0-7207 GCA_038259655.1 Chroococcales cyanobacterium | reverse complement strand
GGTTCACCAGCATTTCAGGGAGTTTCGGTTTTCTTGGGTGTTCTTTTATCACTCGGTTCATCGGCAGCTGTCGCTAACATTGTTGCAGGAGTTATTCTAATTTATACTCGCGCTTTTAGAATTGGCGATCGCATCAAGATTAACGATGCAATTGGTGATATTGTCGAAAAAACTTTGTTTGTGACACGGGTTCGCACTGTCAAAAATGTCGTCATTACTATCCCCAATGGGACGGTGTTAACTAGCCAAATTACCAACTATAGCGCTCTAGCTCAAGACCCTGATTATTATTTAATTCTGCACACTACGGTAACTCTTGGCTATGATGTGCCGTGGCGAAAAGTTCATCAGGTGCTAGTTGATGCTGCACTAGCAACGAAACATATTTTAGCAGAACCTGCCCCATTTATATTACAAACAAGTTTGGATGATTTCTACGTAAGTTATGAAATCAACGCTTATACAAATCAACCCAGTTTGATGGCGAGAATTTACTCAGAACTCCATCAGAATATTCAGGATAAATGCAACGAAGCAGATATTGAAATTCTTTCTCCACATTATTCAGCAATTCGAGATGGGAATCAAATCACCATTCCCGAAAATTACTTACCCAAAGACTACAAAGCACCGGGATTTCGCCTTTCTCCGCTTAACAATTTATTAAATCCATCAAGTGGCAAAGACTCTTCAAACCAGTAATAATACTAGAATAGATTATAGAGATATACCATGTGAATACTGACTTTAATAGCATTATTGATTGCGATCGCAGCTGTAACTTTCGCACTGCAAAATTCAGCCCCCGTGGCAGTACAATTTTTAGTGTGGCGATCGCTAGACTTATCAAGGGCGCTAATACTTCTGATTACCTTTAGTTTTGGCGTTTTATTTGGCATTCTCGTCTCATTACCTCCAGCCATCAAAGGTATGAGAAAAAGATCTAAACTTATGCAGAAAATCGAACAACAAACCTACGATATTGAAGAACTGAATCGCCAACTTTCAGAAGCAACCCATCAACTCCCATCTACACCAACACAACACTATTTACCTGAAGATACATCGTCAAATTATCCCTTAGATGCCTCTCTTGATAACCAATTATAATTAAGGCAATAAGCACCATCTCCGGCGTAGTTATGCTGTTAGATCAACTAAAACTTAAGAAGAACAAGTTCAATACGAAAGACAACGCGCAGAACAGTTAGCACAATATTTGCGATCGCTCAGTGTCGATCCTGATAATTTGCCTAGTAATTAAAGTTATACTGCGATCGCATCAACCGAAGTTTTACCCCCTGTTTTTCCCCAAAGGCAGATAAACATCTCCAAAAAACAGACGTAGCAGTGCTATGTCTTTATAGAGTTTATGGGAAACGCAACAATTAAAATCGGTCGATTTCAATTGATATTGATGACTAGAACAAATTATTAGGATTATTGGTGATGGACGTTATCAATACAATTCAACATTGGCTAAAAGACCCTACTGTGGGAAAACTTATTCAAGTCTGCATAGTTATTTTAATTATTACTCTCATCGTCCGCACCTTAAGTAACTCTGTACCTCGCTACATTCAGGATAATGATACGCGCTATCACCTCCGCAAGACAATTAGCTTTATTGGTTATGGATTGATTTTTCTGTTTGCTGCTAGTATATTTAGCGACAACTTCCGTCAGTTAACAGTCATCTTTGGGGTTATTGGTGCTGGTATCGCTTTTGCTTTGCAAGAGGTAATTGCCAGTTTTGCCGGCTGGGTTGCTATTTCTTTTGGTCAATTTTACAAGCCTGGGGACAGAGTTTTACTTGGGGGGATTAGAGGAGACGTTATAGATATCAGTATTCTCCGTACCACTATCATGGAGTGTGGCGACTGGGTAAAAGCCGACCTTTATAACGGGCGTATTGTGCGGATTGCTAATAGTTTTGTCTTCAAAGAACCCGTGTTTAATTATTCTGCCGACTTTCCTTTCGTCTGGGATGAAATTAATATACCAGTAAAATACGGAAGCGATCGCCGCTTAACAAGGGAAATTATCCAACGAGTCGCAGATGATGTTGTTGGTGAGTATGTACCTGATGCCAGAGGGCGATGGCAAAATATGGTACATAAGTATTTGATTGAAGATGCCAAAATTGAACCAACAGTAACCCTAGTTGCTAATGATAACTGGATAGAATTTACACTGCGGTATGTAGTGGACTATAAGAAGCGTCGAGGCAAGAAAGACGAACTTTTCAGTAATATTCTTGATGAAATTGACCTAACAGAGGGTAAAGTTGCTATTGCTTCCACGACCATTCACCTCGTTGAAACACCCACACTCAATGTCAAGGTGTCAAACAGTGAAAATGGGTTTAAAGCTTAAGTATAAAAGCCTCGGTGTCGATCCTGATAAGTTGCCTAGTAGTTAAACCAGTCAACAGTAACTTATATCCAACTATGTCTTTTGACTGATAACTGATAACTGTTAAGTAGGTAGGCACAATTAAACCGAACTACATAAACTTATGTAAAGCACCAGAAACGCTTTGAATATAAGCTTTTAAGCGATTTACATTTCCTAATGTAGTGGTGTTTTTTAACGCCCACTTACTTAACTTGTGGTTTGCCGTTTAAAAATAATCATCTCATTGCCCACAACGGGGTTACGTGCTATCAACCTATCTTGGGAATCGAAAATGTCTAAATGCGTAAAATCAAGTTCTTGAGAGCGTTGGAGTATTTCAGCAGCTAGCTTATTTTGTTGAGATGTTTCGAGAGTATACCAATCGTCGTTAATTTTGAGGGTCAGGTTGCTATTGCGGAAGTTAGCTTGAATTGACTTTATCAGACCAGAGGCAAAGCGATCGCTAATTTCTGCTACTTGATTTTCAATGGCTGCAATCAAGGTTTGTTCTGGTGTCAATTCTAAGGTTGGTGTCGGTGTTGGGGTTGGTTCTGGTTCTGGTGGTAGAGTTACTTCTGGTTCTGGTGGCGGTGGAATTTCTATTGGTGGTTGTACTTTTGGTACTGCTGACTCTGGTGGAGTAGTTATTGTTGGTATTGGTGTTGGAACTTCCTCAACTGGAGGAACTGTTGCTATTTCAGCAGGCTTACTAGTAAGAACATTTGTAGTTGTCCCAACTACAATTACAGCAATTACAGCAATAATTCCTGTCAAAGCTGTATCTGAAAACTTTACCGATAAATTGGCTGGTAACAAAGAACGGATTTTCCCTAACAGTCCACTCCAGGCGGACTGAAACTGCTGCCAGAAACCAGGGGCTACTTCTGTACCAGGGGGTGGTACTGTTTCCAGCTTTTCTACCGTTGTTTCTAAAACTCCAATTGTCCCTCTCAGAAGTTGGATAATTTTAGACTTCCAAAAAGGTTGGACTCTCTGGTAAGGTGCTTGGGCAGCCTGATTCGCTTCCGGTTCACGGGACGAAGGCGGTTGTGGATTCTGATTGTCTTGTGACATGGAACTTTCACCAAAAGCAGCGAATCAAAGACAAAGAATACAAGTTTCTCTGGGTGCTGTCTCTACAGCCTTAATGTATCACTTCATTGCTCATTGCTTCGGCTAAACTGACTATTTATTGAATTTGGTGATTTTATGACCTGGAAACGCCGTCAATTTTTATTTTTAGGCAGCCTCAGCGCCATTGGTACAGGACTTTTAAGCTGGACTTTAGCTCGTCAACATAATCAAAGTGCTAATATCAGAGACTTAGCGATCGCAGCTAACCCAGTTAAAAAAGATTTACTATTGCGTTTTGTATCTGTGGCAGATACCGGCACTGGAGCGAAAGGACAGTATGCTGTCGCTGGAGCGATGAATTTTTACCACCAGCAAAATCCTTATGATTTAGTAGTTTTAGCTGGAGATAATATTTACAACAACGGCGAAATTGAGAAAATTAACGCAGTTTTCGAGCGACCTTATAAATTTTTACTCAAACAAGGTGTCAAATTTCAAGCTTGTCTAGGTAATCACGATATTCGTACTGCTAACGGTAATCCACAAGTTGAATATGCTGGCTTTAATATGAACGGACCGCGTTACTACACATTTCGCCGCGCCAAAGTGCAATTTTTTGCCTTAGATACTAACAGTAATGCTGATTGGAAAAATCAATTAATTTGGTTTGAAAAAGAATTAAGCCGCAGTAATGCTGATTGGAAAGTAGTGTTTGGTCATCATCCAATTTATTCATCAGGTCACTATGGCAATAATCCAGATTTTATTAAAACCTTCACTCCCTTATTTCAAAAATATAATGTTCAACTTTATATCAATGGACACGAACACAGTTATGAACGAACTCGCGCTATCGATGGTACAACTTATTTAATTTGTGGTGCAGGTGCGGGTAATCGTCCTGTAGGGCGTTCTGAGTGGACAGAATATTCTACAAGTGATTTAAGTTTTGCAGCCTACGAAGTCTATCCTGATAGAATCGATGTCAAAGCAATTGGCACTGATAAGCGCATTTTTGATCAAGGTATAATTAAGAAAATATCTAGTGTATAGCAGTCTTAAATGTATTTTTCTTAGTGTCTTAGTGGTTAAAACATTGACTTTTAACCACTAAGACTCAACAATCTACAGCCAGTCTTTATAAGCAGAGATTTCGTTCACACTAATTTCAAAGGGGCCACCCTTACCAAATGGCGGATAAACGCGGACTTTGGCATTACTTGTAAATCTCTCTAATCTATTACCTAATTGGGGAATATTGCTGACTATATGCCAGTAAGATACAAGATCAGGGCAATCAATTACTAGCATGAGAGTGGCATTATTTGTAGTGAGATACCACTGACAATTAGACAATAGTACTTGGGTAATGCGATCGCAAGCTTGATAAAAGCATCTGCCTGTAGATTGTTCTAGTTCTAGATGCAGCATTCCATCCTGTTTTGTCACCTCGGTTGGAGGTAAATCATCGGGAGGAAGAAGGGACAGTTTGGACATAATTCCATACCTCTTGGTTATAGCGCTGCAAACTTTCTAGGTTTTTTTGCAGAGTCAAAGCTGATGGTTTGAGCGCTAGTGTACCTATATTTAATTCATCTTGAAATCGCTTGATTTTGTCACGACAAGTAACTACATCACCAATGATTGAATTTTCAATCAAATAGTCTTCATCGAAACAAATATTAGTGCGATCAAATGGTTTCTGGTGAGGATTCAAGCTATTTTCTATGACTTGAGTGGAGTTGGCTTTCATTTTCTGGCTAAATTTGCGAATGAAAGGCATTGCCTCACTCACTGCTTCATCGTATGTTTTGCCAACATAAAAAAAGCGTGCCAATACCAGCTTTTCGGAACCGCTAGAATTGAAGGCGCGATATTTGGCTACCGTCTGCTTTAATCTTTCCAAAGAGAACGGTGGCCCTCCCATCAAAGCAAAGGAGTTTTCGGCGGCAAATTCGATGCCTTCATCACCACCAGTAGCAACATAAACTGGAATTTGTGATTGCAATGGTTTAGGGTAAATAGTCAAGCGATCGCATTGATAATATTGCCCATTAAATGATACATCAGTTCCATATAAAAGCTTTTGAATCAAGGCGATCGCCTCTAGCATTCTGGCACGAGATTCACCCATTGGTGTGGCAAAATGCTTATTTTGTTGCGGAAAAGGCCCTCCTTTGGCAACCCCAAATAATAATCTGCCATTGCACAGGTTATCTAGAGTAGCAATATCCTCGGCTACCCGAATTGGGTTATAAAACGGCAGTAAAACCGCTGCTGTACCTAATTGGATAGTTGAGGTCAATCCTGCTAGGTGTGCCATCAACACCAACATAGATGGACTGAGATTGGATTCACTAAAATGATGCTCACTCACCCAAGCTTCCGCAAAGCCTAAGCTTTCTGCCTGTTTTACCATTGCAACTTGTTCAAAGATAGCGCGGCGAGCATCGTGGTGGTGATTGTCGTAATTGCAAAAAAGTCCGGTTTTCATTGTTTGCTTTGCATTGGCAATTGTTGCCCACCTTAAGGTTTAGCTATTTTTAGGTTGCTACCCATTGCAACTCTAACCATAAGCGTGGGTTGTTGTGCTTGAGCTTTGACATGGGGTCGCGTAGCAATCGCCTCGCGTTCATACAAACTACTTGAACTAGCCCCATATTATCTGCCAGTTCTCGGAGTATTTCTTTTTGGGCTTGCACAAAAGGAAGCATTTCTTCAGAGCAATAAATCCCTATATATTGCAAGCGTCTAGCAGGCCGTCCCCAGAAGCAGGTGATGACTTTCAAATAACACCCGTTTAGCAATTCCCCGACTTGTGGGTAATAGTGATTGACGACTCTTGTGAACTCTTTAGCTAGGATATCTTCAGCAATCATTTCAACAGACGTTTCTGTAGCGTTAATCACGCTATTTAATATAACATATATTTGTCATATTTAGATGACAATTCACCCTATATATTCTAAATAAAATATTAAATATAACATGAAAAAATGAGGTGTACTTTTACTTAGTATTACCTCACATAAGCTCAATGTTTTAAATATTAAATTCAAAGTTTATGCTGATTAAAGCATAAACTTTGAATTTTAATTGTTATTATCGGGATTTGCGTTCTGCAACCAAGACTTCGGCTACCATTTCTGGCACTTCTGCAAAGTCTAAAAATCCCTCTGAACCACGAATAGGTGAAGTAAATGTATAGTTTGGGTCACACATTGCAGTATCGTATACTTGAATAAACCACCTATCTGGAAACCCTTCTACACCTAGTTCCACGACGTACCAACTCTCACCAACTAAACGAGAGTTCAAGACTGTAAACCACTCTCTGTGATCTTCTGAGATATTCCAGTCTGCCATGAGAAACTCTAATGCTATTTGTCCAGCGTCGGTTTCGCTCAGCAGCATCTTTACTCCTTATTCGCAACTTCAGGATTTGCATCTTCAGAATTTGGAACTTCAGGATATAATCCCAACTGTTTAGCTAGTTCACGTCCTATAAAGAATAAAAACTGCGCTCCATCTTGATTACCTTCATGTGCAAATGTAGTTGCTACTTGTAATACTGTTTGTACAAAATCAGCATCAATCAATTCTGGTTGAGATTCTAAAACTTCTGGTTCTTGACCATTGGGGCATTTAAGCAATTGGTCAATCAGAGCGAAATACTGTACTTGGCGTTCTTCTGTCATGATGATAGTTTTAGTTGGTTATTGCTCGATACTGTGCT
>JBBSOP010000257.1:0-7221 GCA_038259655.1 Chroococcales cyanobacterium | reverse complement strand
CTAAGTTGAATCAGTTAATGGCTCATCATACTGGTCAACCCCTAGAAAGACTTGAA
This sequence comes from Chroococcales cyanobacterium, assembly GCA_038259655.1. Taxonomy (GTDB): domain Bacteria; phylum Cyanobacteriota; class Cyanobacteriia; order Cyanobacteriales; family Nostocaceae; genus Halotia. The sequence goes on along the minus strand of JBBSOP010000257.1, from coordinate 7,165 downwards.
GCGGATACTGAGCGCGACTTCTTTATGTCGGCAGAAGAAGCTAAAAACTACGGTTTGATAGATCAAGTTATCTCCAGACAAAATCTTCCCACAGCAGGGGAAAACGTCACCATTCTGAAATAAGAGGCTGGTATGTCTAAGTACGACTCCCATTTAAAATGTTCGTTTTGTGGCAAGTCTCAAGAGCAGGTGCGTAAATTAATCGCAGGGCCGGGAGTCTACATCTGCGATGAATGCGTCGATTTGTGCAATGAAATACTAGATGAGGAGTTACTCGATACTAATAGTGCCGCGTCGCAACCAGCACCAAAGTCGGAACCACCTGAAAAACGTCGTACGCGCTCTTCCAATCTCTCCTTTAATCAAATACCTAAACCAAGAGAGATTAAGAACTATCTAGACGAACATGTTATTGGTCAAGACGAAGCCAAGAAAGTACTCTCAGTAGCAGTCTACAATCACTATAAACGGCTGGCAGTTCTTCAGTCTAAAAGCAATGGCAAAGGTGGAACAGACGATGCCGTAGAACTGCAAAAGTCTAACATTTTGTTAATCGGTCCGACAGGCTGTGGCAAAACTCTCTTGGCACAAACCCTCGCAAAAATCCTCGATGTCCCCTTTGCTGTTGCCGATGCTACGACACTAACAGAAGCTGGGTATGTAGGGGAAGATGTCGAGAATATCTTGCTGCGATTGTTGCAAGTGGCAGATTTAGATGTAGAAGAAGCACAGCGAGGCATTATCTACATTGATGAAATTGACAAAGTTGCTCGCAAAAGTGAGAATCCCTCAATTACACGCGATGTTTCTGGCGAAGGCGTACAGCAAGCTTTGCTGAAAATGCTAGAAGGGACAGTTGCCAATGTTCCACCTCAGGGAGGACGTAAGCATCCTTATCAAGACTGCATCCAGATTGATACCAGCAATATTCTGTTTGTCTGCGGCGGTGCCTTTGTCGGTTTAGAAAAAGTTGTAGAGCAGAGAGCAGGCAAAAAGTCAATAGGTTTTGTTCAACCTGGAGAAGGTCAGTCTAAAGAGAAGCGAACCGCAGATACTCTCCGCTATCTGGAACCGGACGATTTGGTGAAATTTGGCATGATTCCCGAATTTATTGGGCGAGTGCCAATGGTAGCAGTAGTAGATCCATTAGATGAAGAAGCGCTGATGGCGATTCTTACTGAACCACGTAGTGCCTTGGTAAAACAGTACCAGAAACTGCTGAAGATGGATAACGTCCAGTTAGATTTTAAACCAGATGCTTTACGGGCGATCGCTCAAGAAGCATACCGCCGTAAAACTGGTGCTAGAGCATTGCGAGGTATTGTGGAAGAATTGATGTTGGATGTTATGTATGAGTTACCATCCCGTAAGGATGTAACTTTCTGTACAGTTACGCGGGAGATGGTTGAAAAACGTTCGACAGCCGAATTACTTGTACACCCATCTTCGTTACCCAAGCCAGAATCAGCATAAAAGTATGAAGGACAAAGGATGAAACTTTATCTTTTGTCCTTTAGCCTCCACACTTTACACTTTTTTTCAGATGCCTTATATTAACGTTCGTGGAGTTGAGCATTACTACGAGTGGGTAAAAAAAACATCCACTTCATCTTCATCAAAAAAGCCAGTTATGGTTTTTATCCACGGTTGGGCTGGTTCAGCTAGGTACTGGAGAAGTACTGCTGAAGCTTTAGTAGAACAATTTGATTGTTTACTTTACGATTTACGAGGGTTTGGGCGTTCTGGTGGTAAACCAACCATAGTCCAAGCCAGTGAAGCTGTTGTTGATTCCCAATCTCTTCAGGAACAATCAGAGGCAATTATAGAATTAACCTACGAGTTAGAAGAATACGTAGAAGATTTGGCAGCTTTGCTAGATAAATTACATCTTTTACACGTTTACATTAATGCCCACTCAATGGGCGCGTCTATTGCCACTTTATTCTTCAATCGCTATCCCGAAACAGTGGAACGAGGAATTTTGACTTGTAGTGGTATTTTTGAGTATGACGAAAAAGCTTTTGCAGCCTTTCATAAATTTGGTGGCTATGTAGTCAAATTCCGTCCCAAATGGTTGGGAAAAATACCATTTGTTGACCAGATGTTTATGGCTAGATTTTTGTATAGTCCCATACCATCTGCTGAACGTCAGGCTTTTTTACAAGATTTTCTCGAAGCAGATTATGATGCAGCACTAGGCACAATTTTTACTTCAGTGAGTAAGGCACAGTCTGAAGTCATGCCAGACGAATTTGCTAAATTGACAGTGCCAACTTTGTTAGTGGCAGGGGAGTATGACAAGATTATTCCAGCCCGGATGGGACATCAAGCAGCAGCACTGAGTGACAAAGTTGAATTTGCAATGATTCCTAACACAGCACATTTTCCGATGTTGGAGGATGCATCAACTTACATGCAGCTGGTGCGAGAGTTTTTGCAAATTCCCGTACCAGAAGCAAAAGCAGTTTAATGTAGCCCGAAATGTTCGCCATAGCTTTCATGAAAGCAAACTTGCTCAATAGGGAAGCGTCCACCATATTGCTTGAAGGGTTGCTCTTGCTTCTACCTAGAGGTTAGTCCGTAAGTAGTTATCGTTTTAACAAATTAATTGAATTAGTATTTTTGACTAAAAAAATCAGCATAAGACTTCTTCATAAAGCTTTAAGTATTCAATTGCTATTTTTTGGGTTTGGAAATTTTCTTTTGCAAATATATGGGCTTGTTTTGACCAATGATGTAAGATATCTGGTTGATTTAAAGTATCTATTAGCAATTTAGCTGCTGATTCTAATTTTGTGGGCAGAACTAAACCTAAATCATGTTCTTTGAATATATCAGCCAAGTTCATTGTTGGCATGATTGCACAAGGCAATCCTAGATACATTGCCTCTGCAATTGATACTCCAAATACTTCCCAGCGAGAAGTTTGGATATACATGCTTGCTTGGGCTAATACTTGGTTTTTTTCTGCCTTAAAGACGGGTGGGTGGAAATATATATTTGTAGGAAGATTAGTTTGAATGCGCTTTAACCAATCGCTAGTTTTGGAGTCTGTTTTTCCATAGAGATGCACCTCAATATCTGGTGTTAATAAACTAGCAAGTTCTACTAAAATATCAATACCCTTATGGTAAACATCGAATCGGCCTAAATAAACAAGTTTTTTATTAGTTGTATTTCCACTCCATTTTGTGTCTAAAATTTCTTCAAATTTAACTGGATTAGTTATGCAAGAAATCACTCCTTTGTAATTAGGAACATAATTTTGTATAGTTCTTTTTTCTCCTGGAGTGACTGCTGTGATTGCCGATGCTTTTAATAATCTAGGCTTTTCTATTAACCAACCATAAAGCCATTTTTTTAACCATCCCCTCCTCAGAAATTCTGGAGTCATTGCATGTGGTGTAACAATATAAGGTATTTTTTTTCTAACCAACCATGCTGATAAGCTAGCTTGTTTAAACATAAATATTGAATGAAAGTGAAAAATTTCTGCTACATCAGAGTTTAGTAAATCATCTAATGCTTCCTTGTCATACATTCCATTCTTCCAAGGAATATACAGCAGGTTTATACCCACTTTTTCTGCAAAATCTATAGTAGAGTCTGAAGGCTTACCATTAAGTAAAAGACTGACATTATGCCCAAGACAAACTTGACTTTGTGCAACTGACCAAACCACATAATTGATACCGTTGACCACTTCAGGAGATGCAGGAGTTCCTATATGTATAATCTTCATAATTTTTTTGTATATTTTACAAAATCTAGTACATGGAGGTAGTATACGAGTTACAAAAATCTGTCAAAATTTGTGAAGTTTAACAAATTTTTTCTTTGCTATTCTCTTCAATTATGGTTTAACTCAAACCCAGTTCTCGTTTTAACAAACTAATCGAATTTGTACCGATATAATTTTCAACCTTAATCAATTTGGGTGGACGAATAATATCTTCAGCAGATGCTTGCACTGCTGCTTGTAGCGTCGCAAAACAGGCTTGATCGCTGATAATTACCTCAGCCCGTTTGACGATCGCATAAAGTTTATAAGCATCTTTGGGTTGAGCAGTCATTACCAGTAATTCGTCTCCTCGTAAGCCGTGGAGAATGACTTCTGCGGCTCTAGCAATTCCAGAACTGAGGCTAACTATCCCTACACAGTTTTCCTTTGGTAGAGTTTTCAATAAGTTGAGTTCTTTAGTGTAATCGTAGATATCTAAAGGAATTACACGTACAGCTTTAGGAGCTGCGATCGCTTCTACATCTCCAATAAAATATCTACTAGTAACCACCGTTGCCGAGTTAGTTTTATCTAACACAGCGGCTAATTCTTCCATTGCTACCAACTGCACTGGTATTTTTAAAGCTGCTTCTAATTCATACACCATCAATTCACCAGCACCTATATCATAGGATGGGACTGCAACTAGGACTTGAGCGCTACAACGCAAGCGCCAGTCAATCTCCCCTAAAAATAGCTCTCTGGCTTGATTGAGTGAACATCCGTGGGAGAGCAACTCGTCAAGTGCTTGCTGCACAAGTGTATAGGCTTGATCGGGATGTTGTCTGGGTATTGGTGATGGCAACTTGCTACCACCCTCATGACCTTGAGCGCGGACATAAATGCCCGAACCAGCTAGACTTTCAACTAACCCGTCATCTTCCAGCTGACGGTAAACTTTGCTAATGGTATTCCGGTGTAGCCCAGTTTGCATTGCCAATGCCCGTGTGCTGGGCAATTTGTATCCAGGTGGATACTGCCCTGAAGCGATCGCAAATCGGATTTGATTAAACAGCTGGGCTGATGCAGGAATTTCACTGTCTGGCTGAATACGAAATTGAATCATCACCAAACCTCTGGGATACTAGTACCGCTGCGCGGAAGTCAAAAGTCAAGGCTTCGGCTACGCGGCAGTTGAGCGCAGTCGAAACTCAGCCTTGACCCTGAGCGCAGTCGAAGGGTCAAAAGTCAAAAGAATTGGATTCCGGGTTTTTGCGGCATTTTGAATGGTAGGTTTATTTACACCGTGCTGTACTAGCTGCATTTACTAAGTGTTAAATGTTTTCTTTTGACAGGAAATTTTTTGTTACTCATGTATTCACTTGCAGTAATTAATAATTTAAATGGTAATTGACCTGACATACTGGCATAGTTATATCAAATTATCACACGGCTAATTTACAGCACTAGTAAAAATTATTATGACAGAGCAAGCAATAAATACCACAACGGTTAATCTTTCTCTACCAGACGATTTGCAAATAGCAGCTTATTTGGCACAGCCCAAAGCACCTGGTTCTTATCCAGGAGTTGTGGTTTTACAGGAGATTTTTGGCGTTAACGTCCATATCCGGGAAGTTACAGAGCGAATTGCCCAACAAGGCTATGTAGCGATCGCTCCTGCACTTTTCCAACGTCAAGCTCCTGGCTTTGAAACTGGCTATACCCCAGAAGACATTGAAACAGGTAGGGGTTATGCGATGCAAACTCAAGCATCAGAATTATTAAGCGATATCCAAGCAGCAATTGACTACCTTAAAAGCCTGACTCAAGTCAAAAAAGATAGCTTCGGTTGTATTGGTTTTTGCTTTGGCGGTCATGTAGCATATTTAGCAGCTACTCTTCCAGATATCAAAGCTACTGCTTCTTTCTACGGTGCTGGTATTGCTACCCGAACATTCGGAGGTGGCGCTGCGACTGTGACTCGTACTTCAGAAATTAAAGGTACAGTTTATATCTTTGTTGGTAAGGATGATGCCAGTATTCCTAGCGAACAAGTGGATGAAATTGCCGCAGAGTTAGAAAAATATCAAATTCCTCATCGCGTGTTTCGCTACGATGGAGCTGACCACGGATTTTTTTGTAACCATCGCGCCAGCTATAATCCTAAAGCGGCAGCCGATGCTTGGGAGCAAGTAAAACAACTTTTTGGCAGCGTGTTGGCGGTGTAGAAACAAAAGCGTTGTCAAGTTCCCTTGCAAGTTGTTTCGGTCTTTTCTTTCTGCTAAGCTCTGATGCCACAATTATAGACATCTATAACAAGTCTCCTTTTCGGTCAGACTTTGTGAGACGTTTAGTAAAACTCCAGTGGCATCAACTCAAATAACAATTTATCTGCAATTGTCATGAACTCCGAATCGAAACTTTCTCAAACAGCCAATTCGTCTTTTACGATGGACGATTTTGCCAAAGCCCTAGAAAAACACGACTACCAGTTTCAAAAGGGACAGGTTGTACATGGTAAGGTGTTTCAACTTGACCATGATGGAGCTTATGTTGATATTGGTGGCAAGTCGTCAGCTTTTCTCCCCCGCGATGAGGCTTCTTTGAGAGCAGTGACCGATTTATCAGAGGTACTGCCTTTGCAAGAAGAATTAAAATTTTTGGTGATCCGAGATCAGGATGCTGAAGGTCAAGTTACCCTTTCTCGTAAGCAGTTAGAAATTCAGCAAGTTTGGGAAAAACTTCTACAAATGCAAGAAAATTCCCAGACAGTGCAAGTACGAGTTACTGGTGTGAATAAAGGTGGTGTCACCGTCGATATTAATTCCTTGCGGGGATTTATTCCGCGATCGCACTTGGCTGAGCGTGATAATTTAGAAGCGCTCAAAGGTCAAAATCTGACTGTAGGTTTTTTAGAAATTAACCGCAACACCAACAAACTCGTCCTTTCTCAACGTTTAGCGGCTCGTTCAGCTAACTTCAGTTTGTTAGAACTAGGTCAACTAGTTGAAGGTAAAGTAACTGGAATTAAACCATTTGGGGTATTTGTAGATTTAGATGGCATGAGTGCTTTGCTGCACATCAAACAAGTGAGCCAAAAATTCATCGAATCTCTAGAAAAAGTCTTTCAAGTCGGTCAAATCATTAAAGCGATTATTATTGACTTGGACGAAGGTAAAGGTCGGGTTGCCCTTTCTACCAGGGCTTTGGAAAACTTCCCTGGTGAGGTGTTAGAAAATATGGATGAGGTGATGGCAACCGCCGAAGCGCGTGCTAACCGAGCCAGTAACAAAACTGCTGAATAGCTGTTAAACACATAGCAGCAATTTTTCCTGACAATAGTTCTGGCGGAGTTCTTGTAAAGTCTCTTCACGAAAAGCGTAAGGAATTAACTCGATTAATTCGCCCCAACTGTACAACTCAGATTCAGAAGTAGCTTGT
>JBBSOP010000256.1:0-7239 GCA_038259655.1 Chroococcales cyanobacterium | reverse complement strand
TTACAAGCTCAAGCACAATTTGCTTTCTAATTATTTAATTGAGCAACTAAAACGTCCAGATATTGCTATGTCTTTTGTGTAGTTTTTGGGCGCGAGGTGCGCGAAGCGCACCATTGCTTGTGCCAGTTGCGTAAGTCCTGAATCTAATTAGGTACATCTTCGTAAAAAAATAGTGTGAGATGTAAGGGACTTGCGTGAAAATAAAGTATCAGTAAACCGAGTTTCGACTGCGCTCAACTCTCGATAGCTGAGGGTTGAGACACTATTAACCCGCAGATCCCTAACTAGATAATGAAGTTGTAAGCGTAGCTTGATATTAACCTTATGCAAGTTATGTAATTATCCCCAAATATGAGTATGTTTAAGGTTGGTAATTACTCTAGATAAGTTAAAGTCGAGTAACATAACAACAGTATTGAGTATAGTTACTATCTTATTGCAATTTGCTGATTGCTTATATTCTCCTCAGTATGTATCTAAAGTAACTATAAAGTAAAGAATTGAGGTATACATTTAAAGTTTTACTCAGTTTGCTTCAAAATTGCAATTACACTTTGTAACTAGGGAAACATAAGAGTAACATTTCCTACCACAACCATACTTGGCAAAAAGGTAAACATTTAGTTTTGAGTTTTAAATAATAATTCATGCAACTTAGTTATCTATCTTTTTTTTTGGCTCAAAAAAATTGAGCAGTTTATTGTCCAACAACAAACGATTGTGAAGGAAGATACGCTTTGGCTACAAATTGTAACTCTCATACAGGAAAAATTTCTGAACTTTCCTGGTTAGACAAATTTTTAAACCAGCGACTAGTGGCATCGAACACTCAAAAACTAAGTAAATGTTGGAGGGATATTTCATCTAGTTCTTGCCGTCTGGTAACAAACGAGCAATTGTTTCACTTACCATTAGTGTTTCATTGGTCTTCTATAAAATAAGACCTTTCCGTAGGATTTTGATTGTAAATAACTCTTTTTCACAAGCAATTTGGCTATGAGTGCCAGGTTTTTACTGGTCTGTCTCTCCTCGATACTTTCATTTTCTGTGGAACGCAACTCATGTCAGGCATAAGCCCATTTTCTCTTTCTAAACAACCTCCAGTAATTCTGGTGGCTGATGATGACAAGGCCATCCGAGTGCTGTTGCGTAAAGCTATGGAACAAGAAGGCTATCGTGTGGTCGAGGTTACTGATGGTAAGCAGTGTTTAGATGCTTATGAGACTGTCAAACCAGATATAGTTTTGCTAGATGCTATTATGCCTGTGATGGATGGGTTTACTTGTTGTAAGCATTTACTCCAAATTGCCAAAAATAATTTAATGTCGGCACTTGCAAGTATTGATACTGACTCTGGCTTGGGTAATACTGTGATTTCCAAGTTGTGGGGACGTACTCCGATATTGATGATCACAAGCTTAGATGATGAACATTCTGTAGACCGTGCTTTTGAAGCAGGGGCGACTGATTATGTCACTAAACCAATTCACTGGGCGGTGTTGCGCCAGCGGTTACGACAACTGTTGCAGCAAGCGCAAGTATACAAACAGTTGGAAGAGGCAAACTTGGCTTTACAGCAACTAGCCAACGTTGATGGCTTAACTGGGTTAGCTAATCGTCGTCGTTTTGACGATTATCTAAGTACGCAGTGGATTAATTTAGCACAGGAGGGGTCTCCACTATCGTTGATTTTATGCGACATAGATTTCTTTAAATTTTACAACGATCAATATGGTCATCCGGCTGGGGATCTCTGCTTACAAAAGGTAGGTGCTGTTTTAAGCCATAAGGCACAGAAACATCAAGATTTAGTGGCACGTTATGGTGGTGAAGAATTTGCTGTGATTATGCCACATACTCATGCAAGCGGTGCAATTCATGTTGCTAAGGCGATGCAAGATGGAGTCAGAAATTTACAAATTGCTCACAGTGGGTCTGCGGTAAATGAGTTTGTCACCCTTAGTATAGGAGTATCTACTATTATCCCTACTTGGGAATCTTCAGCTTCAGATCTAATTGTAACAGCAGACAAAGCACTTTATCGCGCTAAAGCAGAGGGGCGCGATCGCATTGTTCTCAAGTGAGTATTTGTCAGTTGTTTTTCTTTGCTATTGACCAATGACTAAGAGGGATACACTGGCAAGGTGAAATGGAACCATGCTCCACCACTGGGGGCAGAGTCTACCCAAATTTGACCGTAGTGAGATCTGACTATGCGTTGACATAAACAAAGACCAATACCGTAGCCTTCTGTTTTTTCATCTCGTTGCAGACGGAAATGGTTTTCAAAAATGCGATCGCGATTTTCTAGAGGAATACCAGGGCCGTTATCGCCAATACTAAATTGAACTTTTTGAGTAGTGCGATGCAATCCGGCGATACTAATTTTACCGCCTTCTGGTGTGTATTTAATGGCATTATCTAACAGATTCATCAACACTTGGTGTATACGTTCTTGATCGGCGTATACATAAGGTAGGTCTTGGGGAATATCAGTTTCTATTTTCTGGGATTTAGCGGTGTAGCGATCGCGTAATTCCTCGATTACATCAAAGCAGAGTTGGCCAAGTTCTATTTTATGTGGTATTATAGGTAACTCTGTATCGTTGCCCCGACCCACCTGTAAAAGATCAGCAATCATCCGATCAATTGTCTTGGTTTGATTGCGGGCTTGTTTTAATAAATGCGCTGTCATTGCGGGTTTCAAGCGCAGAAAATTTCCTGTTTCTATATTGTAATTAGATTGAAGAGTTTCTATAGCGATCGCCGCAGCCGTTAGAGGATTGCGGAGGTCATGTGCCAGCATAGAAATTACCCTGTCTTTAAATTGCAATTGTTCCTGAAGTTTATCTTTTTCTTGTTTCAAAAGAAAAATTTCGTCTGACAGGCGCATAAGCTCCGCAGAAACAGCAACAGAACGGATGGTTGATTTAGGAGATGAGACTCGACTATTGTCATCAATATGTTCTTGGAGATCTTCCTGCAATTTTAAGTAGGCATCTACAGCCGCTTGCCAGCGTGGCCACCAATTTTTCAATTGAGCAATGATATTACTTCCAGCTAAAACCTGTCTAGGTTCTGGGTGAATTTTAATTAAAGCTGGCGTTGCTACCAATTTAAAGTGTTCCGCCAAATAGGGTTGTTGCCCGACATCGATAATTTGAAGTTCAAAATTATACTCAGTCTGCAATTCTTTTAAGTAAGCACGTATTCGCTGTACTTGTTGTCGTGACTTAGGCCGTCCATCGATGAACAGCAACAGTTGGAGTGGAGCCTCAGAATAAATAGGCTGATCCTGGGAAACTTGCATGTAATCGTGTTTCAGCACTGGTAACAACCTGGCGACGCTTTGCAGAAAGTAAAATGGACTGACAGTTTTGTCGATGGTCGTTCTTTTTTCAATTTAATATCTATTTTAGATTCTTCATACTCCTATCAGATCTGCGTTTTTTACCTGAGATACATCTTTTTCAGCTTTTTGCTGACATCATCTTTAAAAAACACCTTGATTCTTGAATATGAGTCCTCATCTTTCCTGAATCACAACTTTGTCTCCAAGTTAATATGGGAAGAATTTTATACTTGGATAGGAAGCAAGTGCTGAATGAACCAAATGTTAATTGTGTAGGGATAATTAAGGGTCCCAACCACAACTACAGAAGATTTTCTCAACTGCCCGTACAAAAGTCCTAAGACTTTGTGTAGCTTTAGAGTATATTTAGTAGGCTTACCGAGAAATGTTTCCCCTTTACCTGACTAGTTAACTGTGCTACAAGCACAAATTTACTCCTATTTGTATACTTATAGCCAGTAATTATTAAAACTTTCTTTAATTTGACAAGAAAGCAAGGTAGTAGACGGTAGATTTACGCTAGATTTCTGGAGATGCCTAATACTGAATTTTCCCAGGTGTTATTTGCTCCAGTTTACCAATGTTCCCTGAATTTTTTGAGATTGCTTGCAATCTGACGGTAGTTAGCGCTTTTCCCTCTTTTTAATGATGCTAAGGAGGAATTTAATCTTCAGTTTAGCACTTTTGACGGTTGGCGATCGCTTTCCAATACGATATCTCGCAATGAATTACCAAAGTTAAATACATCTAACTAGCCGCATATAAATATCGATAGTCTGCGCTAGGGTAGGAATTGACACGCGTTCTTTGACTGCCTGTGCTTGCCCATAAACGTCCAGTTATCTTATTGAGTTTGGCTGTTTTGTTTTCTTCTTTAACAGCTTGTGCTAACACTCCAACTGCCAAAAACTTAGAACAGTCTTTGGCGGCAGATCCTAGATTGCAAGACAATCCGGCGATTTTTACGAAAACTCAAGAGAGTGAAACGCAAGCAGGACAAAACCAACCCACACTTCAATTACCAGCAGATTTTCCTCAAGATATCCCGTTATATCCCAACGCCAAACTTCAGGAAGTGACACCTCCTAGTGGCTCAGAAAATAAGGTATCCACTCGCTGGCTGAGTTCTGATCCCAGTAATTTGATTGCTAGCTTTTATCGTAACCAGTTTCAAACAAATAATTGGCAGATTTTGCAACAGCCTACAGATGAAGCAGGTGGTGCTTTTGAAGCGCGTCTGAATAATTTGCTAGCAAAGGTGTCCATTCAGCCGCAGTCAGTCACTAACCCTACACCCAATCAACCACAAACAGCAACCACATTGCTGATTGAGTACACACCCAATAGTACAGCAACAACACAGCCTAACCCAACCACTAGCCCTAGTGAAACTACTAATAACCTTCCTCAACCAGGTGATCCACAATTCATTGGCCCTGTACTACCGACAAGTTTAACTACACAATCGGTAAATACAGTTGAAGATCAAAAAACTGCTACAGTTACAGCTACACCTACACCCGTATCTCAACAATTCAGTGATCTGAACAAAGCACCGCAAGAACTACGGAAATACGTTCAAGATTTGGCAAGCTTGGGTGTTTTGTCTATAGATTCTCAGACAACTAAGAGCGATTCTGATATTCCAACTAAACAATTTGAACCTAGTAAAATTATTACCCACAGGGAATATGCCCGTTGGCTAGTTGCCACTAATAATGCCATGTATGCTAGTAATCCAGCTAAGCAAATTCGCCTAGCCGCGGAAAGTACCCAATCTGCTTTTAGTGATGTATCAAAAACAGATCCAGATTTTCCAGAAATTCAGGGTTTAGCGGAAGCTGGATTAATTCCTAGTCCTTTGTCGGGTGATTCTACAGCAGTTTTATTTCGTCCTGATGCCCCTTTAACACGGGAGCAATTAGTTTTATGGAAAGTACCATTAGATACTCGCCAAGCTTTACCTAACGCCAGTTTAGATGCTGCCAAACAAACTTGGGGTTTCCAGGATGTCGGAAAAATTGACCCCAAGGCTTTACGCGCAGTACTAGCAGACTTTCAAAATGGCGAACAATCGAATATTCGGCGGGTGTTCGGCTACACAACATTATTTCAACCCAAAAAACCTGTGACTCGCGCAGAAGCCGCAGCGGCTTTGTGGTATTTTGGTACTCAAGGTGAGGGTATATCTGCTGTTGAAGCTTTGAAGGTGAAAACTCCTCAACACTAATTCTTATGATATGTCCACAAAAACGAGCATCATGTATCAGGTTAATTTGAGCGATCGCATCTTCTCTGTGTCTTTGTGGTTTATACTTTCACCACAGAGACACAAAGATATGAACCTACAACTTTTGCAATAACTCCTGAGTTAACTGAGAAAAGGCTTTAGAACCAGCCGATTGAGGCGCAGTCAAAACTGCTGGCATAAAACTATCAACAGCCTTAGCAACATTCACATCAACTGGTATTTGTGACTTACAAATTTTTTCTACACCAAAATCTTCAACAACACGGTGCATGACTTGTTTATAATATCTGCCAGTTAATAAGTTGACAGTAGCCATACTAAAAACAATTCCCAGCATTTGAATATTTATTTTAGCTTCCTGTTCATGACTATCTTTTAACTGAGAAATACGTCTTTCTAACAACTGAATACCCACCACAGATAAAGGTTCTGGTTTAGCCGGAAGGATATAGAAATCACTCGCAGCTAAAGCACTACGAGTTAATAAATTATAGCCAGGCGCACAATCTAAGAGGATGAAATCGTACTCTTGACGCACTGGTTTTAAAATATTATTGATCAAGACTCTTTCAAACCGAGTCCAAACTGTTTCAAAATCCTGTTCCCCTAAAGCCGTTGCTTGTTGATGCAGCATTTCTGATACAACAAATTCATCATATAAATCGATATCTCCTGGTAATAAGTTCAGTCCTGGGAGATTGCAGACTTCAGATTGAATGATATCTTGAATAGTCAGTTCAGCTTGTGACCCTGGATTGACAACTTCATCTATTAAATATCTAAATGTCTTACTTTGTTTGCGACGCTTGGCAAAGTCTACAGGCGACATTAAACTCAGTGTGGCGCTGATTTGGCTATCCAAGTCAAGTACAAGCACCCGCTTACCATGATTTTTTGCCAAACAAGTAGCTAAGTTGACGGTGAGAGTAGTTTTGCCTACGCCGCCTTTCATATTTGCAGTAGAAATTACATATCCCATTGGTTAGTTCCTTTGATGACGCATTCCCATCTAGGTAGCGTACAACTCTCTTAAATAATTAAAACTTCTGTTAAATTTAATATTTTCCGGGACTCAAAAATTGAGACTGTCAGATTATAGCGGTTTTAGTGGCGATCGCACTACCGATCTAAGCCCTCAATCCTTTGCTGAATAGGCAAAAAGAGTCAATGAAATTTTGCATAAGCCCAATTTCTCCCAGAATGTACTATACACAACTCAGAAGCTCTATTAAATACACGGTCATTTCAGCAGTCTAATAATAGACACGATCAAGAAAGTACTTTCCCTACTTCCAGTTATGAGTAATTATCAACATTCATTGACATAGATACTTGTTTTTAAGTATCTATTTGTCATCAACACATCTTTTTTGTCTAAAATTATGTAGGTTGATGTTGTACTTTTAATTTAAAATGTGTGTATGATTTTTCGCTCACAAGTGAAGTAGCAAAGAACGCAGGAACTGCTCCATGCACAATCAATTATTTAACACTAACATCAAAAATTCTCACGTCTTATTAACACCCAATGAAGTAAAATCAAAACTACCTTTAACAAAATCGGCTGAAAAATTAGTTTTAAACTACAGGCAAGAATTAGAACATATCCTAGATTTTCAAGATAGGAGAAAGTTCA
>JBBSOP010000255.1:0-7265 GCA_038259655.1 Chroococcales cyanobacterium | reverse complement strand
TGGGTGGTGGTACTTCAAAGAAAAAATTATTAATATCTTTAAGTCGATTAATAACTTTGTAATCAGCACTGTAATCTATGCGATAAACGGCGCTGCGTCCTTGAACATCAGTATTTTGGTCAAGCTTGACTTGAATTTGTGAGCCAGCCAGGGTAAGAAAACGGTTGACTTGTTGCGTATCATTGACTTTAACTATCTTGCCGTTAACTTGAGTCGTATAGGTAATCGGCTCTTGAATAACGTAACGTACTTGGGGTGCAACTTGCTCTAGCTTATCCCCAGCGACACTTTGATTTACTTGAGTAACTTTTGCTTGTTCCCAATAGTGATAGCGATTGCTCAAAGTGGAACAAAGAAAAAATCCCACCACCAACAGAACTAATACCAAAGTTAAATGCTGCAATCCCCGCAACAGTTGGGAGTAACGAACAGCCCACTCACCAATAAAAATCACTTGTTCTGACTGATGGTAACGCAAGGCCAAACTTATTAGAGCGATCGCTACTCCCAAAGCTACGATCAAAAATACCAATAATAGTGAACCTTTAAGTACTTGGGTTCCAAATTGGATTAGCTCTGTGGGATGTGTTAAGTCAGGTAATCCTGGAACGCCCTGAGTAGAAAAAGACATTGTGGTTTCTTACATAATTTGGAGAATCAGACCAATATAACCTCGTAAAAGTTTCTAGTTAGGAACTAGGGGCTAGATTTCCCCTATTTCCTTATCTTTTATTTTTGAGCATTCCCTCCCCGACAAACGATCTCCATTGCATTAGCTTCTGGAGTCCCAGGCTTAGGAAAAATCTCTCGCTTGGCTTGATCGTCACGGGTTAATTGTCCAGCCGATGTATAAACAGACAATCTTTGAGAAAACAACCTTCGCTGACCACAAGCAGCATGAAAAGTAGTTTGTAATGTACCATTACCATGTTTCTGTACAAGGATATACTCGTTTTCTTTAACAGATGCCAAATCAAGTGCCATTGGATGGCCATTCACATCAGAGCCTACTTGAATATACAGATTGTTGTTATTTGTCTGGGCGATCGCTGTGCTACCCAATGAAAGTGCAAATACTGTTACTACGCTACCAAAGCTCTTTAAAAACATAAAGTTTAAAAGTGAAAAACTGTATATTCTTTTGTATTCATGTAAAGGTAATTTATGGTGCGGTGAAACTACTAAATATTTCTTATCAAATAAACAATTGACAAAAATAATGCTAGTAGTTATATTTAAAATTTTTGGCATTATGCTACAACAAAAACTATAAAATTTGCGGCTTTATACTTAATACAGGACAAATGCAAACAAATAAAAACTCCATTCTTTTATGGATGGAGTTTTGTCAGTGGTCAGTGGTCAGTGGCAAAGACATCTAAAAACCACCCACTAGGGGATGGGGTATTAACCAGATCCAAAACAACTAACAACTGACAACTGACACACGCAGTGGAATGAAAAAAACTCCAGCCTTTGTCGAACAAAGCTGGAGTACAGGATATCAATCATGATTTAAAATATATTCTTCCCCACATTAATGCTAAACAATCACCAAAAATATATTAAATTTCTATACGTGATGAAATAATACTCTTCACTATTATTGCCATAAAAAAACCGTAGCTGGACTACTACGGTTAATTTGAGTGGATTACTGAACTCTAACTCTCTATAAAAATTGGCATCTTACAACTTCAGCCATTTACCTTGCGGTAATCTCTTTGAAAATAGTCTAACTACTTAAGATACATTAGTCATTACTTACTTGAAATATTTAGTCTAGTAAAATATTCATCCATAATGTCCGTAAAATATGATTTAGTTGGTGAACTTAATAAAGGTGTAGATTCTTCTTTTACCGTAAAAACACGCAATTTATAAAGATTTAGCATACCTAAGTACTAAAATAAATACTCTATTTGTAAAAATAAGTACTATGACAAGGAATCAAAAATTCAGTAATTTTAGAGGAAATAAAATTTTTATTTCACTTGTAGCTAGAAGTTAATTTAATAGTGTAAATACTTAGATTTTTTAATTTAAGTATAATAAGCTACTTTAATTAAATATAACTTTTCGACTAGTCAAACAGTTACTAACTCGATAACAAAACAAGCGATCGCGGAGTATGTTTTCTCAAAAATAAAACCCCGCTTGATAGTCGGGGTAGTATTGACGACAATATTGTGGGTATTCCACTGCATGAGATCCTAAAAACACAGCAATTATCAGGATTCAAAAAAATATTACCTTGTTTCTTAAAGTATTCTGTCCACCTGATTGTATATATAGTTATCTATCGTTAGTTAGATGATTTTTAGGTGTGGTATGAGTATAAGGCGATCGCTCGTTTTAAAAGCCTCTCCGGCTTCCTAATGATCCCCAAACCATATTTTGGCCAACAAATTGCACTCTTAACGTGATATTGGTATTACAGCGACTCAATCTCTATACTGTCAGTTAAAAAACATTATGGGTTTTGCCGACCTATCGATCGCAGAGATAGCAGCAGACTACAGTATTCCTGTAGAACAGGTGTTTTCTCTGTGCGACCAACTGGGAATTGCCTATAAACACCAAAAGACCCGTTTGGCGTTAGAGGATGCAAAGGCAATTATTTCGCAAATATTGTCTGAAATATACCCAAGAGGTACTAGCAACTCGATGGGTGATACCAAAATCACCTAAAAGGCTATATTCGGGCTTTCGCCAATTACTAACGGCGAAGAATCATCAGCCATTAGCAATTAGCAACGTGGAGATTGGGCATCGCTTTCTTAGCTGTGTTGAGCGTCAAAATCTTTAAGGGGAAACATGTTTAAAAGACTAATTGGCATTGTTGTAGCTACCATTTTGCTGACATTCCAGCTGAGTGTCGGTAGCGCGACAGCAGTGGAACTGGACAAAGCGATCCGAACAGTGCCATTAAATGATCAAGGTGATAACGTTGTACTCAGCCTAAAACAAGTCAAAGAAGGCAAACGCTTATTTCAGTATGCTTGCGCCCAATGTCATGTTGGAGGCGTTACCAAAACTAACCAAAACGTGGGACTTGAACCAGAAGCACTAGCACTGGCATCACCAAACCGTAACAACATTGAAGGTTTGGTGGATTATATGAAAAATCCTACTACCTATGATGGTGAAGAGGAAATTTCCGAATTGCATCCCAGCATCAAGAGTGCAGATATTTTCACAGAAATGAGAAATCTGACAGATGATGACTTAGAAGCGATCGCTGGTCATATTCTCCTACAACCAAAAGTTGTTGGTAACAAATGGGGAGGCGGTAAAATTTATTACTAAAAACCTCATGATTGGACATAGGGCATAGGGCATGGGGCATGGGGAAAAGTCTTAACTTCATCTGCTCCCTAGTCCCTAGTCCCTAGTCCCTAAACTTTTCTAATAGTTATTGCTATTTGTACAAGTTTTTGCTATTGATTTCTCGTCATTCTTAAAAAAAATTTGCATCTACGACAGATTGTCATATTTAGCGTTAATTGAATTTAAAATGGAATAAGGAAAATAAAAACTATTTGTTAGGAGAGACACATGAAATTGATTGCGGCAAGCTGGCGACGCTTTAGTTTAGCTGTATTGACGATTCTTTTAGTTGTTAGCAGCTTTGCTGTTTTTACTCCTAGTGCTGCGGCTGAAACGCATCAGGTGAAACTGGGTAGTGATAAAGGAATGCTGGCATTTGAACCAGCAAAATTAACGATTAAACCAGGCGACACAATTGAATGGGTGAATAACAAAGTGCCTCCCCATAATGTTGTATTTGATGCTGCCAAAAACCCAACTAAGAGTGCTGACCTAGCAAAATCTCTATCTCATAAGCAGTTGTTGATGAGTCCTGGTCAAACCCAAACCACAACCTTCCCCGCAGACGCACCTGCTGGTGAATACACCTTCTATTGCGAACCACACCGTGGGGCTGGCATGGTTGGTAAAATTACTGTCGAAGGCTAAAAACAGCGTTGTAGACACAAGATAATTTTTCTTGGTTGACTCAGCGAAGTTAGCAAAATATGCCACATTTTTCTAGTGGCACATACGATAGATAAATGGCGGTGACGAGTCCTATTTCCGCCCAGAATACTCAACGCCCCGTGGCGATGGGGGAAATGAACTCGTCACCGCTAATTTTGTTCAAAGTTGTCTATATCAAGAATGAATAGAGTTTATACTCTCCAGAATAGTGGCTTGAGGTTTTTAGATGCTGCTTGCGAGGAGAACATCTTGAGAGTATTTTTATTAATATTGTTATCAGCGATCGCTTTATTGAAATTGACATTTATTCAGCCAGCCTTAGCCGCCCAAACATCCAACGCTGCCCAGATCTTCAATAATAACTGTGCTGCTTGCCACATAGGCGGCGGCAACATCCTCATTTCTCAAAAAACCTTGAAAAAAGAAGCATTATCTAAGTACCTAGAAAACTATAACAGCGATTCCTTTCAGGCGATTATCTACCAAGTACAGAATGGTAGAAATGCTATGCCTGCTTTCAAGAGCAAATTAAGCGCTCAGGAAATCTTAGAGGTAGCCGGTTACGTTTTCCAAAAAGCGGAACAAGGCTGGTAAATTTAGGGGCTAGAGGCTAGGAAAAGCAGGGGAGCAGGGAGAAAAGGAGGTAAATTTTTCTTCATCCCCCTTGCACCCCGCACCCTGCCCCTCTGCCTCTTCTGCACAATGCCCCATATTTTATTTATCTGTATCAGAGCTTTTTCTTTGTTCTCTGACACCGCGTAACTTTTGTATTAACTTTTGATCAGCTTCTTCAGACGATGACTGGGTGCTATTAGCTTCTGGCGTAGATAATGGTTTAGTGGTCACTGCTGGTTTAGGTGCTGGCTGATCATTTCTCAGTCGCAGTGCTGGTAATGGTTTAACAGCCGCTGCTGGCGTTGGTTCATTAGTAACTCCTGGAGTAGACGATGGCTTGGGAAGAACTAAAGTTGGTATAGGCTTTTGAGTTGCCTCAGCAGTATTGTCAGTGCTGTTTTGAAAACGTAAGCTAAACGGATAACGGTTAGTTTGCTTATCTCCTTTAGGAGCCTTTGTATTAAAGTATTCTCTGGCTTTTGATTTCAGATTAGGAGAAAGAGATTTGTCTTGAAACTTAATATCTAAAACTTTACCTTCAGGATCTACTACTAAAAAACCTAAGACCGTACCTTCAAGACCTGGCTTATTTATGGAAATACTGTCACGAATGACCGCTTTTTCTTCCGAGTTGGGATATTGCTGCTGGAGGGCTTTTCTTAAATCTTCGTATGAGTTGACCTGTGCGATGAGCGCCTGTTGATTTGTGTTTGTGGGTAACTCAGGCATTTGAGGTGTAGACCCTCGTTGCAATTGGGGAATATTTTCCCTTGCTAGAATTAAGTCATCTCCAACTGTGGGAGTTTTTCTTACAGGTGCTACTAGCGGTCGGTTTTGAGCAAGTTTAGATGCATCATTGCCAGGCAAAGTAGTTTGTGGAACTATATTGCTAGTAGTTGGGGTTTTAACAGGACTGGGAGAAGGAGCATTCAGCAGATCACGGGGTAGTTTAGCCGAGTTTAATGCTGGTAATTTATCTACAGGCAGTGGTTTAGATGCTGTTGCTATCTCTACTTCTTTCTCGTTAAAACGAGGAACTGACGGAAGTTTAGTAAATTTTTGATCAGCAGCATTAAAACCAGAAGTATCAAAACGGAAGTCTTCCTTGGGAACTACCTGTAAAGATTGTTCTTTAGGTAAAGACTGTTCTCTAGGTGAAGATGCAATCCGATAGTTGTCAGGTCTGGTGACGATGGGCGGTAGTATCGGCTGTGTATATGCAGGTAGTGGTAAGGGAGGTAACACAGTCGTCTGAGCGTCCAAGTTGGGAGGAAGCTGCTGAGAAAATTGCTGTTGTGAAGGTAACTGTGGTTGCAGAGGTAACTGTGATTGTGAAGGTAACTGCGGTTGCAAAGCAACTTGAGGTGCAGTACCTGGAGTTTGTGGCAGACGGTTTTGGTCAGCTTGGCTTAATTCCAAAATTCCGACTGTTTTTGGTGCTGTTAATTCTTTAGGTTGACTGGAATTTACAGGCATTAATGGCACAATCAACGCAATAGCACCGTGGATTCCCAAAGAGGCTATTGCCGCTATTCCAGTTGGTTGCCCTAGTATTTCAGGTATATTTTTTAGAAAGGAGACGTAAGTCATATATGTTATCGTTCACTCAGCTCAGTTGCAGTTGACTAGCAAAGCATTTAATCTTGATTGCAATAGATGCGTTCCTCTAAAAATAATAACTTTTTGCGCTGGTACTCAAAACAGCAAAATCAGTTTTTTTCAGTTTTTATTTTAATGACGCAGTACTGCACTTGATAAGTTGCATTTGCTGATGAAGCTCTGGGAAGCGATCGCTTTTAAAAGGCGATTTTTGTAAAAAGATGCACAGCAAAAACTGAAACTTAGGATAATCGTCACTGTTGGATAATGACATCAGTCTAAATGTATATCCATGTTTGTTTGAGTCGCTTGTTGCGCGAGCCAACTGTTTTTTAGCTAGTCACGCTTCAGTAACAGATGACAAGCTCGCTCTTCAATGGGATGGACTGTAGGCTGAATCATACCACATCAGTCTCATCTCAAACTGTGGTTCACTTTACTTTTTTTTAAAAGCCAAAATGCCATTACCCACTGTTATTGTGCCTGGATATTTAGAAAGCGCGATCGCCTATGATCAATTAGAACAATCTCTAGAGCAGTTGGGTTTTCCCACGGTTACAGTACCCCTACGCCGACGCGACTGGATACCTACAATTGGTGGCAGACCTGTAACACCAATTTTGCAACAACTTGATCGCACAGTAAAACAAATGTTGCAAAAACATCAAGCTACTCAAGTTAACTTGATTGGCCATTCCGCTGGGGGTTGGATCTCTCGCATTTACCTGGGAGATCAACCTTATGCAGCCAGAGGTAAAGTCAAATCCTGTGTTTGGGAAGCTCACCCTTTGGTTGCTACTCTCATCACTCTAGGCACACCCCATATTAGTCAAGAACGCTGGACACGCCAAAATTTAGATTTTGTCACCAATAATTACCCTGGAGCATTTTACAAACATGTTCGTTACGTTTGCGTAGCCGGAAAAACAATTTTTGGAGCTAGGCGCAGAGGTAGTTGGCTAGCTTACAGCAGTTATCAACTAACTTGTGGCATCGGTAATACTTGGGGAGATGGGATCACACCCATTACAGCTGCTCATCTAGAAGGTGCT